>JAEUHB010000023.1 GCA_016794665.1 Opitutaceae bacterium | reverse complement strand
GATGCCGGTCGGCCGCGTGCCGTCGCGGGGAATCAACGACACCGTGCGCGCCGCGGTGTCGAGCACCCATTCGCCTGGTTCGTCGAGGTGGTCGCGGACATTCTCGATCCAGGCGGTGCCGCGGGTGTTCACATCGCGCAGTCCCCAGCGGATCTTGATCATCGGGTAGCTCGCGGGGATGCGCGTGCGTGCGACGCCGGCGGCGACATCGACCGACTCCAGCGGCAGGATGTTGAGGATCCAGCCGAAGTTGGGGCGCACGACGACCTCGGCGTCGGCGAGGCGCGGCCAGTCGCGCAGCGCGCCGGGCGGAAACGCGAGCGTGGATTTGTCGAGGCCCTCGACGGTGCGGAAGTCGCGCGTCGGTGAAAACGCCGGCCCGCGCGCCCGGGGCAAGCGCCCCGCGCGATCCGCCAGCGTGAGAAACGGACGCATCCCCGCGGGCAGCGGCGCGGTCCACGCGGGGCCGGCGGGGTCCTTGGTCCAGGCGGCGTCGGGGATCGGCGCGGCGGCGGTGAAGACAGGCGTCTCGCCCGGCTGCGCCGCGTAGGTGATGGTGCGGCCGGGCGCGGCGGAATCGGCGAGAGAGAACACGAGTGTCTCCGCGAGGCGGTAAGTGCCGCCGCGAATCACGACGCTGAAATCGCGCGCCGGTCCCGCCGCCTTCGCGGCGCGAATCGCATCGCGGGCGCGGGTGAGCGTCGCAAACGGCCGCTCCGCCGTGCCGGGATCGGTGTCGCGGCCGTGGGGAGCGACATGGAAATCCGCAGCGCTGGAAAACCCACCGGCGAGCAGCACGCTCGCGAGGACGAGTCGCGCGCCCGGGCCGAACGTGAATCGCCTCACTGCGGGATCGGATCGCCGCGTCTCACGAGTTTGCCTTCCCAGACGGCCGTGTCGGTCGCGGGATCGTAGGTGAGGACGCGACTCGCGCTGTTGGGCGCGGGCGGACGATCGATGGTGGGGAGCCAGCGGCGGTGCTCGGCGAGGACTTGGGCCATCTCGGGCTTGAGCGCGAGGTTGGTCCATTCGTGCGGATCGGCGGCGTGGTCGTAGAGTTCCTCGGTGCCGTCGGCGTAGCGGATGTAGCGCCAGCGCTCGCTGCGGATGCCGTGGTTGCCTTGGTTGTGGCTCGTGATGGCGGGGCGCGCGCGCTTGGCCGCGGCGTTCTTCAACTGCGGCAGGAGGCTGAGGCCCTCGAGATCGGTGCGCGGCGTGAGGCCGCAGAGGTCGATCAGCGTCGGGTAGATATCGAGGAGCTCCGCGGGCTGCGTGCTGCGGCCGCCGCGCGACACGCCGGGCCCGGCGAAGATCAGCGGCACGCGCGTGCCGTCGTCCCAGAGCGTGTTCTTGCCGGTGATGGCCTTTTCGCCGAGGTGCCAGCCGTGATCGCCCCAGAGGACGACGATGGTGTTGTCGGCGAGGCCGGTCTCCTCGAGCGCGGCCATGATGCGGCCGACCTGCGCGTCGACGAAACTTGTGGCGGCGAGGTAGCTGCGGACGAGGTTGCGCCACTGCTTGTTTTCCTCGACCCACTTGAGCCGCGGCTCGGGCAATTGCCAGTGGAGGAGCCACGAGAAACGCGGCGTGTCGGCGCGGTCGTCGCGCTTGATGACGGGGAGGATCGAGTCGTCGTCGGGGTAGAGGTCGGCCCACTTTTGCGTGATGAAGATCGGGACGTGCGGGAGAAAAAATCCCGCGGCGAGGAAGAACGGCTGGTCCTTGGGCGCGGACTTGAGCTGCTCGATGGTCCAGCTGGCGACCTGGTAGTCGCCCTTGTCCTCGTCCTTATGCGGGAACACACCCCAATCCATCAGCGGGTGGTTGCCCATCGGGGCGGGTGGGATGAGTTTTTTCTCGGGGCGCACGCCGACGCCGCCGGCGGGCCCGACGATGTCGAACTCGGGCGGGCGAGGCGGAGTGGCCGCGGGATCGGCGCTTTTGTTTTTTCCCTTGGCCTTGCCCGCGGCGGCGCCGCCGCCCGGGCCGCCCGCGCCACCGTGGTAGATTTTTCCGGTGGCCAGCGTGCGGTAGCCGTGGGCCTTGAAATGCTGCTGGAGCGGGACGCGGTCGCGCCACTCGGGCAGCGTGCGGAACCACGGCGAGAGGCCGTAGATGCCGGTGGTCGTCGGGCGCAGGCCGAGCATGAGGCTCGTGCGCGAGGGATTGCAGAGCGGGGCCTGGCAATGGGCGTTGAGCATCACGGTGCCGCGCGCGGCGAGCTTGTCCATGTGCGGGGTCTTGGCGAGCGGATGGCCGCCGAGGGCGCCAATCCAATCGTTCTGATCGTCGATGGCGATAAAGAGGACGTTGGGCTTGGCCGCCGCCTGCGCCGCCGACGCGGCGGCCGCGGGGAGAAGGGAGCAGGGAGAAAGGAGAAGGAGCTGCGCGGAGGCGACGAGCAGTAGGCGGGAGACAGGAGGTAGGAGACGGGAGGGCATGGGGAAAACGGGGATGGCGGGCGGGGATTATTTCACAAGTTCGCCCGCCTTCAGTTCGCGGACTCGGATGTTCCGCCAGCGGACCTCGAACGGGCCGGTCCCCTTGGCGATGCTGTGGACCTGGAGGCCGATGAAGCCGGTGGCGTCGAGGGCGTCGCGGAAATCCGCGCAGGGCACGCCGTTCACCCACGAGCGGATGCGGTCGCCCTGCGCGACGATGCGGTAGTGATTCCACGCGCCGTCCTTGAAGGCCGCGGCGGCGGCCGGCTTCTTCGCGAAGTCGTCGTGCCACTTGGTGTGCCGGCCCTCGTCCCAGAAATTCCCGGACGTGCCTTTGGCGGCCGTCGTGATCTCGCACTGGTAGCCGTAGACCTCGCCGGTCTCGCGCTGCTTCTTGGGGTTGGAGGCCTGCGGCGTGGGTCGCGCATAGGTGTGGCTGCGGATCTGGATGCCCGAGTTGAGCGCGGGGTCGCACTTCACCTCGCACTCGAACTCGAAGTCAGCGTAGTCGCGCGTCGTGCAGAGGAAGGTGTTTTTTGAGCCCTCAACCGTGCGGCCGACGATTACGCCGTCCTCGACGCGGTAGGTCGCGGTGCCGCCCTTCACGGTCCAGCCGGCAAGGGTCTTGCCGTCGAAGAGTGGCTTGAGCGCAGGTGATTTTTCCGCGGCGAAAGCTAGAGGTGCGAAGGTGAGGAGCAGAGCGATGCGAAGTGAGGTGATCATGGTTGGCGAAATCGGATTCACTCGCGGGGAAGCGACGCCTGGGCGGCACATCCGCAGAGGCTGGTCACAAGTGCGATTATCAAGGCAGCTTTGGTCATTTGGGGTCAGTTTGCGGTGGTGGGCCTGAGGTCCAGCGCGTCGTTGGATGAGTCCCGTCGGAAATCGAAACTGCCGGCATGCCGGGCATCGGCGAAGACCACAACCGTCATCCCTCCTCCTAGCAAATAGGCGCCCTTCAGCTCGAATTTTTTTCCCCGGTGCATGACCGCGACCGGACGAGCCGTCACGTCAGAGGCGCCAAATCCCACGACGAACGCCCCGTCCACCTGCAGTTCGTAGCGGAGGGACCGCGCGTCGAGCGGGATGACCTCGATGCGAAGTGCCTTCTCCTCCCCCGGCGGGGTGAAATAGTGCGCGTTTGGCGACGTGTGGCAGCCGCCCACCAACGCGAGCCCCGCGGCGAGGAGGAGAAACGTTTTCATGCGTGAAAGAGCACAGCGGGCGAGGCAGCGGGCGGCTACTTTTTCTTCGCGGCGCCCTTCGGCCGGCCGTCGGGCCGCGGCTGCGGGATGCGTTCCAGTCGCGCGAGCAGTTCGCGGACGACGTCCGGCTGCGCGGCGGCGACATTGCGCGTCTCCTGGGGATCGGCCGCGAGGTCGAAGAGCTCGACGCGGCCGCCGGCGCGGTCGACGATCAGGCGCCAGCGTTCGG
>JAEUHB010000421.1 GCA_016794665.1 Opitutaceae bacterium | reverse complement strand
ACAAATCGTCAGCGCCCCCCGAGGCGGGATTTGCCTCTTCATTCTATTCCCGGACGCTCTCGGAGGCCCGCGGAGGGGTGCAACGCTCAGTTTCAGGCCTCAGTGTCGTGCCCAACGACAACTGCCACCTTGAGGTAGGTGGCGCCTCGCAGCTATCCGTCCGCGTCTATGCGATGCGTGAGTCCGGCGATATCCTGATCGGGCGCTTCACGTCGCCAGAATTCGAGAACAACTTCACGACGTCGCCGCAACGAATCGGAGACAACGGCTACCAATTCAGCTATGTGTTTCGCCTCGCCGAGAGCCTCGATACCCCGGTGGCGCCGGGTGGATGGCTGACGACCGAGGGCCGTGACTTCCGCCGCCGTTCGCCACCGTCGGAGATTTTCACCGTCGAGAGCGAGGGCAACAACCCGGCGGCCTACGAGAACTACTCGACCATCTCCAAGCCCGCGCGGCTGCTCGATCGCGCGACCAACGCCTGGAGCTACAATGAGGACACGCCCGTCTTCGAGCTGCCGCGCGGCCCGCTGCTCTCGCTCGGCGCGCTTCAGCACCTGCGCATGATCGGCCAGCGCCCCTTCATGATTGGGAATTCATGGGGCGCGAACTTCACGCTCAACGACGTGCGGCTGCCCGAGCTCTTCGATCGATTCTTCTTTTCCGGCCTCACCGATGGCGTCACCGCCGGCACCACGGCCACCGGCGACCTCATTGCGCCGAACTCACTGCTGAAACCGTTGCGCAAGGCGGACGCCGGCAAGGTCACCATGGACGATGTGCGCGCGCTCATGTCGCCGCCCACCACGACCGATGCCGACGGCAACACGGTCCCGACCGCGCCTGCCTCCTCGCGCTCATCGAAATTTTTCCTGCAAGGCGCCGCCTTCAACCTGAACTCGACGAACGCCGGGGCGTGGGCCGCGGTGCTGCGGGGCGTGCGGTTTCCCGCGCCGGCGGCTTTCAGCTACCTCAACGCCAGCGAGGCCACCGGCACGGCGGACGACGCCAGCGTCGCCACCGTGCAATCAGGCGACGCGCAGTTTTTCCGATTCTCACAGACGGCGCAGGAAACCTACAAGGCCGAGCCAGGCCTGTCGGCGTTTGGCGACGACAGCGGCGTGACGCCGCCCAACACCCACCTCTTCCGCCGCGGCATGAGAACACTGACCGCCGACCAAGTCGCAGGCCTCGCCGCGAAGATCGCCGAGCTGGTCCGGGCGAAGCATGCCGCGGCCGACGGGGCAGGAGGGGCCTTCCGTTCCCTCGACGAATTCCTTTCGCCTCAGGCAATCTTCGCCGGCACGGATGCGGACGGCAACGCCCTCGCGCCGCGCAGCCTGCTCGAGGCCGCCATCGCCGATGCCGGCACAAACGCGGACATCGCCGAGTTCAGCTCCCAGTTCCTCACGCAGGCCGACATCATGACCGCGCTCGCGCCCATCCTCTTCCCGCGGTCCGACACGTTTGTCATCCGCACCTATGGCGAGGCATGGAATCCCGTCACCGCCACGGCGGAGGGCCGCGCGTGGTGCGAGGCCGTCGTGCAGCGCGTGCCCGAGTATTTCGATCCCCCGAAGAACGCCGGGACCGCGACCGCGACGGGCGATGCGCCCGAAGTCCTTCCCGCGGCGCTCGTGAGCGAGCTCAACAAGCAGCACGGACGGCGTTTCAAGGTCGTCTCTTTCCGATGGCTCACGCGCTCCGACATTTGATCCGGATCGCGCTGTTGGCCGCCGTGCTCGCGCCGGCGCTCTGGGCGCAAGCCGGGCCGCCGGCGGTGCGCTTCACGGTGTTCGCCGCGAAACCAATCACGAACCTCTCCTTCGTGCCGCGGCCCAATGCGCCACCGCAGAAGCTGCAGTTTTTCCCCACGGCCCGCTCGGCCCGCGCCGAGTATCGCGGCGCGATGCCCCTGCGTTTCACCGATTCCGAATCGGGCGAGGTCGTCGCCGAGGCGGCGATCCCGGCTGGCATGATCGACGTGCTGCTCCTTTTCTCGCCCCTCGCATCCGCGCCGAAGTCCGGCGGCCTGCGTTACCAAATCGCGGTGCTTGATGACAGTGCGGCACGCCACGCTGCGGGCGGCCTGGCCATTATCAACCTGAGCGGACTCGCGCTCAGCGGCACGGTAAACAAGGAGAACGTCGCGCTCCAACCTGGCCTCAATCCGACAGTCACCGTCGGCCGTGGCGCAACGATTGCGCTCAAGACCCAGTTCAAAGGCCGCACCTACCAGTCCTACACCGGCACCGCGGCGCTCAAGGCCGGAGAGCGCGTGCTGCTGATTTTGTTTCCGCCCTTCTACGCCGGCTCGCTGGAGGTCCAGTCTCGCCTGCTCGTGGACCAGCCGGGCGGTTCAAGCGCGAAAAGGACGGAAACGCGCGAGCCGACGAAGCGTTGAGTTCCCCTGCTTGGCGGTGCCATGCGAAGCCCCCGCGGGGGCGAAGCATGGTGCCAGAGGCCGGGATTGAACCGGCGACCAAAGGCTTATGAGTCCTCTGCTCTACCACTGAGCTACTCTGGCGGAAACCGGCGCGAACCGTGCAGGTTCCGCCCGGAAAATCCAACCAAATTTTCGCCGCCCCGCCACTGGCCCGCCCTCCCTAACCGGCATTGCAACGATGCCGCTTGTCGTCCGTCCTACACGGCTCCGCCAGCCGACCAAACCCCGCTTCATCCGCCCCTCCATGCTTCCCTTTGCCCTGACCATCTTCACAGGGGCGTTCCTCCTGTTCCAGGTCCAGCCGCTCATCGGCAAATACATCCTGCCGTGGTTCGGCGGCGGGCCCGGCGTGTGGACGACGTGCCTCTTGTTTTTCCAGACCTTGCTGCTCGGCGGCTACGCCTACGCGCACTTTTCCTCGACGTGGCTCAAGCCCCGCCAGCAGGTCATCGTCCACCTCGCGCTGCTAGCGCTGTCGCTCGCGCTCCTGCCCATCACCCCATCGGCGACTTGGAGCACGCACGTGGACGGCGATCCCAACGTGCGCATCCTCCTTCTGCTCGTGGCGACGATCGGGTTGCCGTATTTCGTGCTCTCCTCGACGGGGCCGCTCATGCAGCAATGGTTCAGCCAGACAAATCCCGGCGTCTCACCCTACCGGCTCTACGCGCTGTCCAACGTCGGCTCGCTGCTCGCGTTGCTGAGCTACCCGTTGTTCTTCGAAGTTTATTTCCCTCGGCAGACGCAGGGCACGATGTGGTCGTGGGGACTCGTCGGCTTTGTGCTCTGCTGCGGGTATTGCGCGTGGATGCTCTGGCGGCGCGCGCCGGCGCCCGCCGCCGCGGTGGAAGACACCGCCGCGGCCAACGACCAGCCGGCCGGCGGCGCCGAATCCGTGGCCCCCGCGCCCGAAGCCGCGACACCGTTTGTCGACAAGCTCCTCTGGGTGACGCTGCCGATGATTGCGTCCATCCTCCTCACGGCCACGACCAACAAACTCTGCCAGGAGGTCGCCGTGATCCCGTTTTTGTGGGTGCTGCCCCTGAGCCTCTACCTGCTCACGTTCATCATCAGCTTTGACCACGCGCGATGGTATCATCGCGGCGTCTTCACCGTGCTCACGGTGCTCGGCACCGGCGTGATTTGCCAGGTGCTGCCGGTGGGCAACGACGCGCCGATGAAGCTGCAGATCATCGCCTACAATGCGGCGCTCTTCATCGCATGCATGGTCTGCCACGGCGAGCTCTACCGGCTCAAGCCGCCCCCGCAGCGACTCACGTCGTATTTCCTGCTCATCTCGCTCGGCGGCGCGCTCGGCGGGTTCTTCGTCGCGATCGTGGCGCCGGCGATTTTCTTCGACTACCGCGAGCTGCAGCTCGGGCTCTGGCTGCTCTCGTATGTGCTGGGGGTATTGTGCTTCCGCCACCGGAGCCGCGAGATGGCGCTGGCCGCGGGCGTCGGCGCGCTGGCGCTGGTCGTCGTGCTGCCGCTGCTGCGCTCGGGCTTCGACGACACGCCGGGGATCGGCGAGGAGTTCGTCGTCTTCTTCAAGGATCGTTGGCGCTACATCGTCGCGGGCGTGGTGATGCTAGCCGCCTGCGTGGTCGATCTCGGGCGCTGGGGCGTCAGCGCGGTGTGGACGCCGCGGATGGCGTGTTTCGTGATGGCCTTGAGCGTGGGCCTCGGCGCGCTGTTCATCCACACCTGGAATGAGAAGACGAGCACCACGGTGCTCAGCGCGACGCGGAATTTCTACGGCACGCTCAAGGTCTACGACTACTACCCTAACGACGAGGAGGACAACTACCGTCTCCTCCTGCACGGGGCCACGACGCACGGCCTCCAGTTCACCAAGCCCGAAAAGTCCCTGATCGCGACGAGCTACTACGCCGAGTCGAGCGGCGTCGGCCTCGCCATCAACCATCTGCCCGAGGGACCGCGCCGGCTCGGTCTCGTGGGGCTCGGCACGGGCTCGCTCTCAACTTACGGCCGCAAGGGCGACTACCTCCGCATCTACGAAATCAACCCGGACGTGGAGAGGCTCGCGCGCTCGCACTTCAAGTATCTCGACTACTGCCAGGCCGACCTCGAGATCGCGATGGGCGACGCCCGTCTGGTGATGGAGCGCGAGATCGCGGGCAACAAGCCGCAGCGCTTCGACCTGCTCGCGCTGGATGCGTTCAGCAGCGACGCAATCCCGGTCCACCTGCTGACCAAGGAGGCGTTCGCACTCTACCTGAAGCAGATTCGGAAAAACGGCGTCATCGCCGTCCACATCTCCAACCGCTACCTCGACCTCCAGCCCGTCGTCCTGCGCCTCGCGGAGCATTACAAGCTGAACGTGCTCACCATCTCCGACGACAACACGCCCGACTGGTGGGTTTATTCGACCACGTGGATGCTGCTAACCGAGGACAAGGACTTTCTCCAACAGGAGAAAATCCGCGACGCCGCCGAAAAGGACGAGCCCAAGAAGAAGGAGTGGCCGCTCTGGACCGACGACTTCGCGAGCCTCTACGCGATCATGAAGCAGTGATTCGTCGGAGCCCACCTTCCGCATTGCCCTCCGGCGCGCGCGCCGTTCACTCGTGACCCTTTCATGGCTTACGACTGGCTCAAAGGTGTCGCCGACGAGTATGACGTGATCGTCATCGGCAGCGGCTTGGGCGGCATGACGGGCGCCAACGTGCTCGCCAAGGCCGGCCACCGCGTGCTCCTGCTCGAGCACCATTACCAGTTCGGCGGCCTCGCCACCTGGTTCACGCGCAAAGGCGGCCACATCTTCGACATCTCCCTGCACGGCTTCCCGGTCGGCATGATCAAGTCTTGCCGGAAATATTGGACCAAGGAAATCGCCGACGCGATTGTCCAGCTGAAGGACATCCGCTTCGTCAATCCGCAGATGGACGTGTGGACGACCTTCACCCGCGAGGATTACACCCGCGTGCTCGTGGAAAACTTCCGCCTCGACCGCGCGCACGTGGAAAAATTCTACGACCACCTCCGGTCGATGAATTTCTACGACAATAACCCCGAGACCACGGGCGAGATGCTGGAGCGCTTCTTCCCCGGCCGCGACGACGTGAAGCGCCTCCTCATGGAGCCCATCGCCTACGCCAACGGCTCCACACTCGACGACCCCGCGATCACCTACGGGATCGTGTTCTCCAATTTCATGGGCTCGGGCGTCTACACGTTCCGCGGCGGCTCCGATGATCTCATCGAGAAGATGGCCGCCGAGCTGCGCCGCAACGGCGTCGAGCTGCGCAAGAAAGTCCTCGTCGAAAAGGTCCTCATCGAGGAACGCGACGGTCAGAAGGTCGCCTGCGGCATCGTCGCATCGAGCGGTCGCGTGATTCGCGCCAAGGCCGTGCTGTCGAACGCCAACATCAAGAACACGATTTTCCGCCTCGCAGGGGAGGGGAGCTTCCCCGCCGACTATCTCGACGCCGCGAGGGCGGTGCGGATCAATTCCAGCTCGTGCCAAGTCTATCTCGGCATCCGCAAGGGCGAAAGCATCCCGCACATCGGCGACCTCGTGTTCACGTCGGAGAACCCCATTTTCAGCAGCAACGAACTCACGGACTTTCACACCACGAGCCGCACGTTCTCCGTCTATTACCCCGACACGCGCCCCGGTTTGGGGCGCTACACTGTCGTCGTCTCGCTCAACGGCCAATACGGTGACTGGAAAAAACTGAGCGACGCCGATTACGAGCGCGAGAAGCAGCGCCTGATCGACGAGTCGGTCACCGCACTCGAGAAATACATCCCGGGCGTGAGCGCGAAGATCGATTGGAAGGAAGCCGCCACCCCGCGCACGATCGAGCGCTACACGACGCACTTCGACGGCACGTCGTTCGGCACCAAGTTCGAGGGCCTCAAGGTCTCGATGGATTTGCCGGAGAAACTCCCCGGCCTCTATCACGCAGGCTCCGTCGGCATCATCATGTCCGGCTGGCTCGGCACGATTAACTACGGCGTGATCGTCGCCAACCGGATCGACAAGGCGCTTTTCGCGCTGAAGCAACCCGAGCCAGTAGCGAGCAGCGGGTAGCGAGTAGCGAGCATGCTCGCGCCGGTTTTCTACTCGCTACCCGCTACTCACTACTCGCTACTTTTCCAATGCCCCCCGTCACCGACCTGATCCCGCACCGCCCGCCATTCCTCTTCGTGGACGAAATCGTGAGCCACGACACCGAGGGCCTCGTCGCGAAGCGGGCTTGGCGCGCCGACGATGATTTCTACAAGGGCCACTATCCCGGTGCGCCCATCACGCCGGGCGTGCTGCTCTGCGAGGCGGTTTTTCAGACCGCCGCCTGCTACATGGCGCTGAAGGCTCGCGCCGCCGGCGCCGCGCCCGGCGAGGGTGTGCCCCTCATCGCGAAGATCAGCGATGTGCGCTTTCGCAACCCGGTCTATCCCGGCGACACGACGATCTTCGAAGTGAAGCAAAAGGATGCGCTCGGCGGCTTCACCATGCTCAGCGGCCACATCAAGAAAGCCGACGGCACGCGCGTATTGAACGTCGATTTCGCCGTGGCGTGGAAGACGCCCGCGGCGTCTGGGTCCGCCTGATTTCACGTGGCCGATTTTCTCCAACTCAGCGGGAAGACCTTTCTCGTCTTCGGCGTCGCCAATCGAAAGAGCGTGGCGTGGTTCGTCGCGAAGACGCTGGAAGAGCAGGGCGCCCGCGTCCTCTACAGCGTGCGCTCGGAGGCACGGAGAAAATCGCTGGAGACCCAGCTCGCCGGCAAACCCGTCTTAATTTGCGACGTCGAGAAGCCCGGAGAAATCGAGCGGCTGGCCAACGAAGTCGCCGCCGCGGGACATGCGCCACTGCACGGGATCGTCCACTCGATCGCCTTCGCGAATTACAGCGAGGGCTTCAAGCCCTTCCACGAGACGAAGCGCGCGGATTTCCTCCAGGCGACCGCCGTGTCGGCTTTTTCGCTCGTGGAGATCGCGCGCGCATTCAAGCCGCACCTCGCGCGTGAGGCGTCGGTCGTGACGATTGGAATCTCGTCGTTGCTCGTGACGCCCGACAACTACGGCTACATGGGCCCCATCAAGGCGGCCTTGGAGTCGAGCGTGCGCTTTCTGGCGAAGTCGTTCAGCGCGGATAGCGCCGTCCGCTTCAACGCCGTCGGCGCCGGCCCGCTCAAGACGAGCGCCTCGGCCGGCATTCCCGGCTACATCGAGAGCTATCTTTACGCGGAGAAACTCACGTTCCGCAAAAAAAACCTCGAGACGCAGGAAGTGGCCGACGTCGTTTCCTTTCTCCTCAGCGCCCGCAGCAGTGGCATCAACGGCACGACGCTCGTCGTCGACGCCGGCCTCGGCTCGAACTATTTTGATCAGGAACTTGTCCGGCTCGCGATGCGGCCGGTGAAATGATGACCGCTACCGTGATCCGCGTGCGCGATGCGTGTGTAGGGCCGGCGCTCGTCGCCGGGCCGTCGCGCGGCGCATGTGATAACCGCGTCGACCCGCCGGCAAGCGGCGGCCCTACGAACTGACGCGATGCGCTTTGAAAATGTCTGCATCGAAGCGCTCGCCGCGGCGCTGCCAGACGAAGTCTGGTCCTCCGCTGACATCGAGATGCGCCTCGCGCCGCTCTACGAGCGGCTGAAGCTCCCGGCCGGGCGCCTTGAGCTGATGACCGGCATCCGCGAGCGACGCATGTGGCCCGTGGGCACGCGCGCCTCCGATGCCAGCGCCGCCGCCGGCCGCGCCGTCCTCGCGCAATCGTCGCTGCGCGCGGACCAGGTCGAGCTGTTCATCCACGCCGCCGTGAGCCGCGACATGATGGAGCCAGCGACCGCGGCGTTTGCTCATCGAAAAATTGGGCTGCCCGGGACGGCGCAAATTTTCGACGTGTCGAACGCCTGCCTCGGTTTCCTGAACGCGCTCACAGTCGCCGGTGCGATGATTGAGTCGGGCCAAATCAAGTGCGCGATGGTCGTGGCCGGTGAAAATGGCCGGCCACTCGTGGAGCAGACGCTGCGCACGCTGCTGGAGCACCCACATACCCGAAACGAGATCAAGCCCTTCTTCGCCAACCTCACGATTGGCTCCGGTGCCGTCGGCGCACTCGTCTGCCATCGATCACTGATCAAAGGACGCGCCCATCGTCTGCTCGGTGGCGTGGCGCGTGCGGCCACGCAGCACAGTGAGCTTTGTCAGGGCGACACCCACGGCACCGAGGCGCTCGCGATGCAGACCGACTCCGAGCAGCTCCTGGTCGCGGGTGTAACGCTCGCACGCGAGACATGGGACGCGTTCACGGCAGAGCAGGGGGCCTCATTCGACCGCTTTGTCTGCCATCAAGTCGGCAGCGTGCATCGGCGCAAACTCTACGAGACTCTCGGCCTCGATCTGGCGCGCGACTTCTCGACGTTCGAAACCCTCGGCAACACCGGCTCCGTCGCGCTGCCCGCCACGCTTGCCGCCGCCGTGCAGGCCGGCGCCGTGCGCGAGCGTGATCGTGTCGGCCTGCTCGGCATCGGCAGCGGCCTCAATTGCCTGATGCTCGCCCTCGAATGGTGACGCCGCCGGACATCCCCGCCTGGCTCGCGCAGCTCTATCCGTTTTCGCCGCGCAAGTTCCTCACGCCCGGCGGCGCGAGCATGAGCTACCTCGACGAGGGGCCGCGCAGCGACGAGGCCGTGCTCATGCTACACGGCAATCCCACGTGGTCATTCTACTACCGCGAATTGGTCCATGCGCTCGCGCCCAACCAGCGCTGCATCGTGCCCGATCACATCGGCATGGGGCTCTCTGCGAAGCCGAAGGATTACAATTACACGCTGGCGCAACGCATCGACGACATCGCGGCGCTGGTTGAAATGCTGAAATTGAAACGCGTGCACCTCGTGGTGCATGATTGGGGTGGGGCCATTGGCTTTGGTTTTGCCGTGAAGCACCCGGCGTTGATTGGCCGAATCGTGATTCTCAACACCGCGGCGTTCGTGTCACCGCGGATTCCGGCGCGCATCGCGCTGTGCAAGCTCCCGCTGCTCGGCCCGCTGCTGGTGCGCGGCCTGAACGGATTCGCCTGGCCGGCGACGTGGATGGCGATGCACGCACGAAAGCTCTCACCCGCCGAGACACGCGCTTATCTTTTTCCCCACGACTCCTGGGCGAACCGGGTCGCCGTGAGCGCGTTTGTGCAGGACATCCCGATGAGCGAGTCGCACCCGAGCTGGAAAACGCTGCTCGCAGTCGGGCAGGGGCTCGCGCAGTTCCGCGATCGACGCGTGCTGGTGCGCTGGGGCGGACGAGACTTTTGTTTCAACGACCACTTCCTTCAGCGCTGGCGGGAAATATTCCCACAGGCCGACGTGGAGCGGATCGCCGATGCCGGGCATTATGTGATCGACGACGCGCAGGACCGTGTCGTGCCGGATGTGAAGCGGTTTCTTACGTCGCCCTCGGCGTGAGCGGCTCCCGGCCGTAGAGCGCCGCGAGCTCGCGAAGGTAGGGGCCGGAGCGTTGCGCAAGAGTCTGCAGTTCCTCCTCGTGGTAGCGCCACGTCCAGTTGCCTTGGCTTTTGCCGGGGGTGTTGAATCGCGCTTCGGAACCGAGCCCCATCAGGTCTTGCAGCGGGATGATCGCGAGGTTGGCGGGCGAGGCGTAGGCGGAGCGAACGAAGTCCCAGCCGATTTCCTGGCCGCTCACGCGCAGGTAGCGGCGCACGTGATCGCGCGTCTTCTCGTCGGCGGCGGCATACCACCCACGCGTCGTATCGTTGTCGTGCGTGCCGGGGTAGACAACAGTGTTGGCGCGTTGGTTGTGGGGCAGGTAGAGGTTGGCGGCATCGCCGCCGAAGGCGAACTGCAGCACGGCCATGCCGGGCAATCCGGTGGCCTCGCGGAGCGCGACAGTCGCGGGAGTGAGCAGCCCGAGATCCTCGGCGATGAGCTTGGCCCCGGGCATCGCGGCCTTTACGGCCCGAAAAAAATCCAGGCCTGGCCCCTCAATCCATTTGCCGGTGCGCGCGGTAGGTGCGCCGGCGGGCACGGACCAGTAGGCTTCGAAGCCGCGGAAATGATCGATGCGCACGATGTCACAGAGCGCAAAATTGGCGCGCAGGCGAGCGAGCCACCACGCGTAGTGTTCACCGGCATGAGCGGGCCAATCGTAGAGCGGGTTGCCCCAGAGCTGGCCGTCGGCGGAAAAATAATCCGGGGGCACGCCAGCGACCGCCGTGGGCCTCAAGGTGCGAGGATCGAGTTGGAACAACTTGGGGTTTGTCCACACGTCCGCGCTGTCAAGCGCCGCAAAGATTGGCGTGTCGCCCACGATACTGATGCCGAATCGTTCGGCCTCCGCGCGAACCGCGCGCCACTGACCAAAAAAGAGATACTGGATGAACTCGTAAGCCTCGGCTCGGACGGCGACCTCGGCGTGCAGTGGCGAGCGTTGCGCGCCCCCGAAGGTGCGGACGGCTTCAGGCCAGTCCCACCAAGGTTTGCCGCCGAAGTAGTCTTTTAGCGCCGAGAACAGGGCGTAGCCAGCCAGCCAGCCAGCCTCCGCCGCACGAAACTCAGCGAAGTCGCCGTAGGGCAGTCCTCGCCGTGGTTCGCGCCGCCAAGCCGCGTGCGCGGCGAAGAGCAGCGGGAGCTTCCGTTCATAGAGAGCCCCGTAGTCCACGTGGTCTCGATTTAGGTATCGTAGCGGCTGGATAGCTGCCTCAGTCAGCAAACCCGCGCGCACCAACGCTGCCGGGTCGATGAGGTATGGGTTTCCGGCAAACGAGGAAAAGCACTGGTAGGGTGAGTCGCCGAAACCCGTGGGCCCGAGCGGACAAGTCTGCCAGGTCCGCAGGCCAGCCGCCGCGAGAACCCGGATGAAGGAGAGCGCCGACTCGTCAAATGCACCGACACCAAACGGGCTTGGCAGCGAAGTCGGGTGCAAGAGGACGCCCGCGCTGCGTTCGGAGAGCCAATCGAAGAGACGAGGTTGGTGGTTCAATGTGAGCGAAGAGTAAGTGTGAGGCACAAGTCGCCGCAGCCTTCATGCCTCTGGGCGGCGACGAATGGAAAAGTCCTCACTTAACATAACCGGTATTGTGCCATGATATGGGAATTCTCCCAGTCTTGACCCTGTATCCCCAGCTGGGTGTTCCGCAAATAGACCGCTCAACGCGCAGGCCCCCAATGCCTCGTGAACGGAAAATAAACCAATACAGGACGTCCCACCACATCCGCGCCGGGGACGAAACCCCAGTAGCGACTGTCTTCGCTGTTGGGAGAATTGTCACCCATGGCGAAGTAGCTGTTCTCCGGCACCGCTAGCACCTCGCCAGGCTTTAGCCGCCCGTCCGGTCGATGCCGCGGCGGTGCTTCGTAGCCTAGATAGTTTTTCGTCCTGCCGGCGTTTCCGTCGAAAGCTTGCGAGCCCGAGATGGGCGCACCATTGCGGAACAAGCCAGGTGCCCGCAACTCCAGCCGGTCGCCAGGCGTGCCCACGAGTCGCTTGATGTAGTATTGGTCGCCATAGCTGCGAACGATGTCAGGAATGTTCCCGGTGCGGAACACGAAGCCGCTGCCAACCGCGGGCGGCACAAAATGGTAGCTCGCTCGATCCACGAGCAGCTGATCGCCCGTAAGTTCATCGAAGGCCAGCACTCGCTCTCCCTTGCGCACCCGCTTTCCGGTCCGGATGCACTCAACGAAGCGCCCCCCAAGGGAACGCTGTTCGGTTTCGCCGGCGCGCCGCCGGCGCTCGACCTCAACGGCGAGATTTACGGGCGTGAACGGCTGCCCTCTCGCCAGGAACGCCTCATAGATCGTCCAGTCGAAATCGAAATCCCACGGTAGCTTGACCGTCACAGGGCGCTCGCCGACGAAGAGCACATACTCGCGCATTTCAGCTGGAATCACGAGCCAAGTGCGGCCCGGCACTTTGGCGGCCCACACCATGTTCCGCGAGGCGGGACCTTGCAGCGGAATCAGGACCTCGCCGTCATCCGGGGCATCGAGCCGATGCGGCCAGGCGCCGAACGCCACCGTCCGGACCGCCATCGCCGCCACGTTGGGCTCATCGGCGGGCGCCTTGAACACCTCGGACGTCATGCCGTTGTAAGTCGGCCACATCGAATTCGTGGGGATCTTGAACGGCTGCACAAAATAGGTGCGGATCCCGAGGATGACCAACGCGGCCACGAGGAAAAACTCCACGTTGTCCACGAGCGCGGATTTGGGATAGACGGCGCCGCCGTTCTTTTGGAGAACAGCCTCCAGCCGTTCGATACCGAGCTGCAGCTTCTCGGCGGGCGCCCGCTCCTTCACGAGCGCCTTCAGTTCGCCCCGCCGGGCTTGCAGTTGCTCGAGCTCGGGCACCGCGATCAGGTCACGACGAAAATGCCAGACGCGCTCCGCGACCTCGAGCCAGTTGCGGGCGTTGGCGCGCATTTTCTTTTCCGGGGAGGCGAAGAGGCCGAACATGGGCGTGGGGGCGGGTTCGCGGGGCGTCAGTTGTTCTGGAGGACCTTGATGAATGCGTCGGGCGGGATCGAGACCTTGCCGATCTGCTTCATCTTCTTTTTCCCCTCCTTCTGCTTGTCGAGCAGCTTCCGTTTGCGGCTGATGTCGCCGCCGTAGCATTTCGCGGTCACGTCCTTCCGCATCTCCCGCACGTTGTCGCGCGCGATGATCTTGCCACCGATGGCGGCCTGGATGGCCACCTTGAACATCTGCGGCGGGATGATCTCGGCGAGTTTCTCGCAGAGCTGGCGCCCCTTCCCTTCGGCTTTGTCACGGTGCACGATGCTGGCGAAGGCATCGACCGGATCGCCGTTGATGAGGATGTCCATCTTGACGAGGTCGGAGGCCTGGTAGTCGCCCAGCTCGTAGTCCATCGAGCCATAGCCATGCGTGATGCTTTTGAGGCGGTCATTAAAATCGACCAGAATCTCGTTGAGCGGCAGCACGCAGCGGAGCATGACGCGATTCATGTCCAAGGTGTCGGTGTGCTCGCACACGCCGCGCTTTTCCATGATGAGGGCGAGGATGTCGCCCATGCTGTCGTTGGGGGTGATGATGGAGGCGCGGATCGTGGGCTCGCGGATTTCGATCAGCTCGCCGGGGTCGGGCATGTTTACGGGGTTGTCGACCTCGAGCACCTCGCCGCCATGCCGCACCATGTGGTAAATGACGCTCGGATACGTGGAGATAATCTCGACATCGTGCTCACGCCGGATGCGTTCCTGGATAATCTCCATGTGCAGCAAGCCAAGGAAGCCGCAGCGGAAGCCGAAACCGAGCGCGAGCGAACTCTCGGAGGCGTAGACAAAGGCCGCGTCGTTGAGGCGCAGGCGGCCCAGCGCGGCCTTGAGTTTTTCGTAATCGTCGCTCTCGAGCGGATAGAGGCCGCAAAACACCATCGGACGGACCTCCTTGTAGCCGGGCAGCATCTCGGTCGCCGGCTTGGCGGCGAGCGTGATGGTGTCGCCGGTCTTCACGTCGGCGGTGTTCTTGATGTTGGACACAACATAGCCGACATCGCCGGCACGGAGGATGTCGGTCTTGGCCATCTTTGGCATGAAGACCCCGACCTCCTTCACCTCGGATTTCTCGCCGTTGCTCATGAGCATCATCATTTCCCCGGCGCGGATGGAGCCGGAAAAGACGCGCACATAAGCGATGCAACCACGGTAGGAATCGTAGAGAGAATCGAAGACGAGGATTCGGGTGTGCGGATGGTCAGCCCACCGCGGCGGGGGCACGCGCGTGACGACCGCCTCGAGGATGTCGGTGATGCCGATGCCGGATTTGCCACTCGCCAGGATCGCCTCCTCGGCCGGGATCGTCAGGATGTCCTCGAGCTGCCGGGTGCAGAGTTCAAGGTTGGCGCTCGGCAGATCGATTTTGTTGATGACCGGGATGACCTTGAGTTTCTGGCCAAACGCGAGGTGCGCGTTCGCCACTGTCTGCGCCTCGACGCCCTGCGCGGCGTCGATCAGCAGGACGGCGCCCTCACACGCGGCCAGGCTGCGCGAGACTTCGTAGGAGAAGTCCACGTGGCCGGGCGTGTCCATGAGGTTGAGCTTGTAGGTGTGCCCGTCCTTTGCGCGATAGCTCATCGTGACCGGGTGAGATTTGATCGTGATGCCGCGCTCCTTCTCGAGGTCCATCGCGTCGAGATGCTGGTCGGTCATCACGCGTTGCTCCACCGTGTTGGTGTGCTCCAGCAGGCGATCGGAGAGCGTCGTCTTCCCGTGGTCGACGTGCGCGATGATGCAGAAATTGCGGGTGTATTTAACGGACATCGTTTCAGGCGCTGAGGTCGGCAAACTCGGAAAAACTCCTCACGGTCCACATCTTCTCGGTGCGACGCGCGAGCCCAGCAAGCACCCCACCCGGCCCAAGTTCCCAAAATTCCGCCGCGCCGGCCGCCACCGCCGCACGCATGCAGTCTTCCCAGAGCACCGCCGACACGACCTGCTTCACCAGAGCCGCCTTGATTTCGGCCGGCTCCGCGATAGCGGCGCCGGTGGTGTTGGTGAACACTGCAAATCGCGGCACAGCGAACGGAACACGCTCCAGAAACTGGGCGAACGCTGCGCGCGCCGGCTCCATGAGCCGCGAGTGGTAGGCGCCGGCGACATTGAGCGGCATCACTTTCTTCATGCCGCGTTCCTTGGCGGCCGCGATCGCCGCGGCGATTTTTGATTTCTCGCCCGAGACGATGATTTGACCAGGCGCGTTGAAATTGGCGGCCTCGATGTCGAAATCGCGGCAGAATTCCTGCACCTTGCCGCGCTCCTCCCCGATGATTGCAGCCATGCCGCCGGTTGTCTGCTCGCAGGCTTGCTGCATCAACCGCCCGCGCTCCTCGACAATCCGGAGGCCCGTTGCGAAATCAAACACGCCCGCCGCGCAATACGCGGTGACTTCACCGAGGCTAAGACCCAGAGCCAGCCGCGGCTCGCCGGCCGGAACCTTGCCTGCCTCACGCAGCGCCGCCAGCAACGCGAGACCGTGGACGAAAAGCGCTGGCTGGCAGACCTTGGTCTGCGTGAGCTCGGTGTCCGGCCCCTCGAAGCTGATCGTCTGCAGGTCCCAGCCGAGCACGCGATTGGCTTCGGCGTAAAGTGCGCGCGCTGCGGCCGAATGCTCGCAAAGTGACCGCCCCATGCCGACCTTTTGGGCTCCCTGTCCTGCAAATAAAAGTGCCAGTGCCATGCTTGAAACCGGCAATTCAATCGCCCGGCCCGGCCGAATCCAAGCCTCAATTCTAGCCCCGTCGCGCGCTGCGGGCCGCCCTGCCCTGCTTGCGCGCGTTGTTCAGGATTTGATGAAGATGCCCTTGAGGTTCATCTCCAATTGCTGCGGGTTCGGGGAGAACTTCAGCGCATCCTGCTTGCTGATCTTGCCGGCCTTCACCAAGCGGTGGAGATCCTTGTTGAAATGGAACGTGGCGGTGTCGGCGTTGCTCTCGAGGAGGGACTGGATTTTCTCGTTCTGTCCCTCGAGGATCAGATTCCGCACCGTCGCATCAGCGTAGAGGATCTCGTTGGCCGGCACCCGGCCTCCGCCCTCAATCGTTGGGATTAGTTTCTGGCAAATAAAGCCTCGCAAAGTGCCCGCGATGGCGCGGCGGGCGGTCACCACTTCCTCGGCGGGGAAAAACTCAAAAAGCCGCGTGAGCGACTGCGCGACAGTCGCCGCGTGCATGGTCGAAAACACCAGGTGGCCAGTCTCGGCCGCGCTGATTGCGGTCTCGAAGGTCTCGCGGTCCCGCATTTCACCGATGAGGATGATGTCCGGGTTCTGGCGCAGCACCGACTTGATGCCGAGTTCGAAGCTTGGCACATCGAGCCCAATCTCGCGTTGTTGGAAAAGAGATTTCTCGTCCTGAAACGTATACTCGATCGGATCCTCGATCGTGATGATGTGCTTGTCTGCCGTCTGGTTAATCCAGTTGAGCATCGCTGCCATCGTCGAGCTCTTGCCGGAGCCGGTGGCGCCGCAGACGAGCAGAATGCCATCCTTGGCGACAGCCAGTTTCTTCAGCGCATCGGCGGTCTCGCCCAGGTTCAGCGCCTCGAAGTCCGGCACCGTGCTCTTCACGTGGCGCAGCACGATGCTGACGAGACCCCGCTGATGAAAGGCATTGACGCGGAAACGCCCGATGCCGCTGACCGCATAGGCAAAGTCCACCTGGCCCTCGTCGTCCCACTTCGGCCGGAAAATCGGGGGCACATGCTCGCACACCCAGGCCTCCGCCTCGGGGCAGGTGACGGGGTCCATGTCCACAGGCTTGAGCTTGCCGGCGATTCGCACGTAGCCGGGCTTGTTGGATTTGATGATGACGTCGCTCACGCCGCTCTCGACCGCGAGCTTGAGCAGCTCGTTGATGATTTCGGTGTGCGGTGTGACGGTCACGGCGTCGTCGGTGATGGGCATGGAAAAATTGCGTTGCGCATAACTATGTCGCCGTCGTCGTCTGTGCCACAAGGCTACTCTGCGATTTTCATGAAACTTAGACCGTTTACCGGCACCATCACGGCACTCGCCACGCCTTTTCGCAAAGGCGAGGTCTCCTTCGACGATCTGCGCAAGCTCGTCGCCTACCAGCTAAAGGGCGGCGTCGATGGCCTCGTGCCGGTCGGCACCACAGGTGAATCCCCTACCCTCGACTACGAGGAGCACATGGACGTCATCCGCTGCGTCATTGCCGAGGCCCGCGGCCGCGTGCCGGTCATCGCCGGCACCGGTTCGAATTCGACCCACGAGGCCCTCCACCTCACCAAGCTTTCGCACGAGGCGGGAGCGGACGCCATGCTCGTCGTGGCGCCGTATTACAACAAGCCGAGCCAGGAGGGCCTCTTCCGGCATTTCGCCGCCCTCGCCGAATCGACGGACAAACCGATCATCCTCTATTCCATTCCGGGCCGCTGCGGGATCGAGATCAGCGTGGGGGTGGTCGCGCGGCTGCGCGCAAAATACAAGCACGTCGCCTGGATCAAGGAAGCCGGCGGCAGCGTCGATCGCGTCGATCAATTGAAGCAGGAAATGGGCGCCGCCATCACGGTGCTGAGCGGCGACGATTCCCTCACCCTGCCTTTCTTGTCGGTCGGCGCCGAGGGCGTGATCAGCGTGGCATCGAACCTTTACGTGCGCGAAATCGGAAAAATGGTGCGGCTCGCGCTCGCAAACGACTTTGCCAAGGCCGCCAAAATCCACCGCCGGCTTTACCCGGTGTTCAAGACGCTCTTCATCGAGCCCAACCCAGTCCCGATCAAGGCGGCGCTCAAGCGCGCCGGCGTCATCGCCTCCGACGAAGTGCGCTCGCCGCTCTGCGAAATGACATCCGCCAACGCCCAGACGCTTGAGAAAGTGCTCGCCCAGCTCGACTGAGGTCACGCCACCATGTCACCGCGAATTCTAATCAACGGCGCCAAAGGCCGCATGGGCCAAGCCGTCGCCAACGCTGCAAGGGAAATGGGGCTGGCTTTTGGTGCCGTTGGTCGCGGCGACGACCTCGCGGCGGCGCTCACGAAGGCGGACGTGGCGGTGGACTTCAGCTCGCACTCGGCGACGCGTGCACTGCTCGAGGCAGCGGTCGCGCAAAGCAAACCTGTTGTGCTCGGCACGACCGGCCACAGTGCGGAGGAAAAGAAGCAGCTGCCCGCCCTCGCCGCCAAGGTGCCGTGCGTGTGGGCCGGAAATTTTTCCGTGGGCGTGAACCTGCTCTTCGCGCTCACGCGCCGCGCCTCCGCCGTGCTCGGCGACGACTACGATGCCGAAATCGTCGAGATGCATCACCGTTTCAAAAAAGACGCCCCCAGCGGCACCGCCGCCCGCTTGCTCGAAATCATCCTCGAGGAACGCAAGCTCACCGCCGCGGCGCTGCGCCACGGACGCGAAGGCATCACGGGGGAACGCACCAGCACGGAAGTCGGCATCCACGCCTTGCGCGGCGGCGATGTCGTCGGCGATCACACGGTGATGTTTGCTGCCCTCGGCGAACGGCTTGAGCTCACCCACAAGGCGAGCGACCGAGGCATTTTTGCCCGCGGCGCGTTGCGCGCCGCGCAATGGGTCGTGAAACAGAAGCCAGGGGTCTACGACATGCAGGATGTTCTTGGCCTGAAGTGACCCGATGATCACTTCAATCCAGGGCACGCTGGCAGCCGCGACCCCGCTGCACGCGATTGTGGAGCTAAATGGTTTTGGCTACGAAGTGCACATCCCTGTCACTACCGCGGAAGGGCTGCCTGCGCCCGGCGCGACGGTGAAACTTCACACGCTCGTCATTTACCGCGAGGACGCGCAGACCCTCTACGGCTTCTCATCGGCGGAGGAGAGGGATTTTTTTCGCGTGATGATCGAAAATGTCACGGGCATTGGCCCCAAGTCGGCCCTCACAATCATGAGCAAGCTTTCGCTTGCGTCGCTCGAAAGCGCGATCCGGGCAGGCGACATCGCCGCATTAGCCAAATGTCCCGGTATCGGCAAGAAGACCGCCGAGCGGCTGGTGGTTGAGCTGAAGTCGAAAGTAGGCGGGGGCTCTATTCCCACGCCCGGATCCGGCTCGGATGCTCAGTCGAGTAGTTCGAGCGCGCACCGCGACGCGGTCGCTGCCCTCGTCGCACTTGGCTACAAGTCCACCGATGCGGACAGCGCGGTGCGCCGTGCGGCGCTGGCACTTGGTGGGGAAGCGCCGACCGAGGCGTTGATCAAGAGGGCGCTGACTGGATGATAAAAAAGCGGCGCCGATGCGCCGCTCCTGAATCACGGTTATCCCGCCTGCGTCTCCTAGCGCCGGAATTCGTAGCCAATGTAGTGCTCCGTGGCGTGATCGCGGGTTTTCAGCGCCGGACTTGCGACGGGGGCATCCGCGCCTGCATTCAGCTTTGTCTCGAAGCGGAGGGCATCCACGGAAACGACGGGCTGGATCGGCGAGACTTGCACGTCAGTCAGCCACGCCAGCTGCGGGGCAACAGGGGCGTTCCCCGCTCCCGGAGCGGCCCGCGTCAGGAAGATTGAGTCGCCCATGAGCGCAGGGCGCTGCACGATGCCGCCGGAGCGGGCAGGCATTTCGTCCGTGGCCAGCGCCGCAACGGGAGCCTGTTGGGCAAGGGTTGCGCCAGCCCGTGTCGTGGGCGTGGTGCGGGCGAGGAGGAAGAAAGCCACGGCGGCCGCCGCGGCGGCCATCGACCCCAGGGCGAACAGAGGGATTGGGAGGCGACCCGAGGCGGTCTCGGCCTCGGTTGTGCGGAGGGCACGGGCGTCCGCGGCGGGCGCCACTGCCGCGAAGTCCGCGGCGAGAACACTGCACGCCTTGTGCATGCGACAGTATTGCTCGTAGACGCCACGACGGGCGGGGTTGGCCTTCACTTCGGCCTCGAGCCTGGCACAATCGGCCGGGGTCAGCTCGTGGTCGAGGTAGAGGTTCAGCAGTTCGATGAACTCGGTGTCTTTCATTTGGAAAAATCTTCGCCAAGCTTGGCCCGCAGGCTTTCGCGGGCGCGGGCGATGCGGCTTTTTACGGTTCCCACGGAGATGCCGAGGATGGCGGCGATTTCCTCGTAGGACAGGTTCTTGATGTTCCTCAGAACAAGGATCTCACGGTGCTTGGTGGATAGGCGTTCCATGCCCTTCCCGATGCGGGAGACGAATTCCTGCGTAACAGTAATGTCGTCGGGGGACTCGACTTCCGCGGGGATCACGTCGGCCAAGGTCATGTCGTTGTCGGCGCCGATGGGGGCGTCGATGGAGACGGACTGGTCCCGCTTGCGGCGCCACCAATACCAGTAGCGGTTGCGCGCGAGGTTCGTGGCGATCTGGTAGAGCCACGTGGAGAACGCCGAGTCGCCGCGGAAATTCGCCAAGCCGCGGTGCGCCCGGATAAACGCATCCTGCGTGACTTCCTCGGCATCCTGCTGGTTGCGGAGGAGTTGGTGCACCATCGCGTAGATGCGGTCCCAATAGCGGGACACCATCTCGTCAAACGCCGCCTGGTCGCCGCCCTTGAATCGGTCGACGAGCAGCCGGTCGAGGGCCACTTCCTGAGCTTTGGCTGACATGCGTTCTGCCTCGCTCAGATTCTTGTAGTCTTGAAAAGTTCCCACGGATTTCGATGCCCGGGCGCTGATAGGCGGCGCCGAGGCGGCGGTCAATGACCTCAAGGTCGCGCGGGAGAAATTTCTTGCAACCACTGGCTGCGGAAACCCATTTTCCGCCCTTGGTCGGACCGGGGGTCGATAGCTCAATGGTAGAGCAGCGTCCTTTTAAGTCGTTGGTTCTGGGTTCGAATCCCAGTCGACCCACCATCCCTCCATCCCCCTGCCCCACCGCATGAAACGCCTCGTCATCATCGAAGACCAAAACGCGGTCCGCGAGATGCTCGTTGCCATCTTGGGCATCGACTCCGCCTTTGAAATCGTCGGGCAGGCATCGGACGGCCAGGCCGGCGTCCAGCTCTGCCTCGAGACATCACCCGACATCTGCATCCTCGATGCCAAACTCCCGGGACTCAACGGCGTCGACGTCCTGCGCCGGGTGCGGAAGAAATTGCCCGACCTTCGCACACTCGTCTTTTCCGGCTACGAGTCGCCTCAGCTCCTGCGCGAGATGCTCGCCGCCGGCGCAAACGGCTTTGTCGAAAAGACCGCCAGCCTCTCGGAGCTCCGCAGCGGGCTCGAGACCATCGCCAGCGGTCGCGACTATTTCAGCCCCGCCATCACGTCGCTTCTGCGCACCGTTGCCGCCCACCCCGAACGCATTGCGTCAGCCTCCGATCCCCTCACCAACCGCGAGCGTGAGATTCTCCAGCTCGTCGCCGAGAGCTACAGCACACGCGAGATTGCCGGAAAACTCGGGCTCAGCAGCAAGACGGTCGACAACCACCGCACCAATCTCATGCGGAAGCTCAACCTCCACGACGTCGCCAGCCTGACGCGGCACGCCCTGGAGACTGGGCTCGTGCAACCTCGCGCGGCGCTGTGACCCGCCCGGCAACCACCGCGGGCCGGGCGCGTTGGGCGGCGGGCGCTGCGTCGCGGGTGCCGTTGGCTCCGCGGTCTGTGAAGAACTTCGGCGGAATAATTCTTGCGGCACGGCGCGCCCATGCCCCATAGCACTGCCTTCTCGTCCGACCACATCCGTTCCCTCGCACATGAACCTTGTCTCGAAGCCTCTCACGCTCGTTCTCGCCGGCGCCGCGCTGCTGTTCGCGGGCTGCACCAAGAAGCCCACCCGGCCCGCGCCGGTTGACACCAACCCCATCGGCAATGTTGGTGGAGCGACCAACGTCGGCAACCTCGGCAATGATCTTCCGCCGGGCCTTTCTGACCGCGCCGCTGGCGATTGGGTCGGCAACCAAAACCGCGTCGCGCTGCAGGCCCAGACGGTTTATTTCGACTACGACCAGTCCGCCATCAAGCCCTCGGAGCGTGAGAAGCTGAAGGCCGCCAAGGAGTATCTCGACAAAAATCCGACGCATCGTCTCCTGCTTGAGGGCCGCTGCGATTGGCGCGGCACCGCTGAATACAATCTCAGCCTCGGCGACCGCCGCGCGGTCGCGGTGAAGAAGTATCTCGTCTCGATCGGCGTCGCCGCGACGCGCGTCGAAAGCATTTCCAAGGGCAGCCTCGAGGCCGCGAAGAACGCCGACGACGCCACGATGGCCAAGGATCGCCGCGTCGATCTTGTCGTCGTGAATCCGAGCGGCGCGACGCCGGCTCCGCTCTAGGCGACGACGAATTCCGCCGCTCCGCTTTCGCGCTCCGGGAATCTTCCGGGGCGCTTTTTTTGCCCCGCGCGCAGCGCCCCTTCTCGCCTAGCCGCGCGCAATCGCCTCGAGCACGCGGCGCGTCGTTGCGACGCCCTTCTTCATGACATCGAGATTAAAGCTCTCGTTCGGTGCGTGGAGATTATCCTCGGGCAAGAACAGACCGAACATCACCGAGTCGAGCCCGGTCTTCGCCTTGATGTCGGCGATGATCGGAATGCTGCCGCCCTCGCGCAGGTAGAGCGGCGGGCGTCCCCAGATTTCAGTGACGGCTTGGTCCGTCGCCCGGAACGCCCGCGCCAGCACCGGCGATTGATCCTTGGGCGTGTTGGAACGGTCGGGCGGGACCACGAGGTAAGGCTCGCCCTTGTGCTGATCCACAAAGTCAACTTTCACTCCTGAGGGAGTGCGGGCACGAATCGCATCCATCACGAGCCGCTTGATGCGATCAGGGTTCTGGTTGGCCACGAGGCGGCAGCTAATCTTGGCGAAGGCCTTGCTCGGGATCACGGTCTTGGTCCCCTGCCCTTGGTAGCCGCCGCCGATGCCGTTGAACTCAAGCGTGGGCTGGAACCGCAGCGACTCAAAGGGTGTGAAGCCGGGCGTCGGGTAGAAGGTGTCGATGCCAAGGAACTGCGCGTAGGCATTTTCGTCCGCGCCGAGTTTCTTCAGTTGCTCGCGCTCCCAGGGATGCACGTCGCGCACGTCGTCGTAGAAGCCGGGCACGTTTACGCGGCCGTCGGGCGTATGCAGGGTCGCGAGGATTTCCGCGAGCGCCTGGATGGGATTGCGCAACACACCGCCGTGCAGGCCGGAGTGCAGGTCGCTCTTCGGGCCGGTCACTTGAACATCAAGCAGCGCTAGCCCGCGCAAGCCACAGGTGATGACGACTTGGTTTTCGTTGGGGATGCCGGTGTCCGAGAGATATAGCAGATCCGCCTCGCGGAAAATCGCCGCGTGGCTCTCGAGGAACTTGGGAAAGCTCGGGCTCCCCATCTCCTCCTCGCCCTCGACGAGAAAAGTGATGCGCAGCGGCAGCGAGGGATTCGCCGCGAGCGCCTGGGCGACCGCGGCGATGTTGGTCATCAGCGGCCCCTTGTTGTCCGCGGCGCCCCGGCCAAAAAGCCGGTTGCCGACGATCGTGGGCTCAAACGCGGGCGTCTTCCAGAGTTCCAACGGTTCGGCGGGCTGCACGTCGTAGTGGCCGTAGATGATCACATGCGGCCAGCTCGGATCGCCGCCGCGCCGCGCGAGCACGATCGGATGGAGGTTGGTCGGGACGACCTCTACGGCAAACCCGAGCGAGCCCAGGAGATCCGCGACGAACTTCTGCGCCCCCGCCATGCCCGCGCGAAACGCGGGATCGGTGGAGACACTCTGGTGGCGGATGAACTCCTTCAGTTTTTCAACAGGGTCGAGCATGCCGCGACCGTGGGGCAAAAGGCACGGGGGCGCCAAGGGAAAATGCGGCGCCAGCACCGCCTCAACGGGGCACCGCGGGTCGCGGCGCGAGGGGCTCGCCTCAGCCGCGGCCGGCGTATGCAGCTACTTCGCCGCGGCCGCTGGCTTCGGCTTTGTCGTCATGTCGAAGTCGTCGGTGCGGAACGGCGTCACAGGCAGTCCGTCGGCGGAGAAGAGATTGCAGACGGGATTATCCGCCCACGCGTAGCGCACGGCGATCGGCGCGGCGACCTGTTCGCTGGTGACCTCGACCTTGTCGGGGCCGACGATCTTGCCGGTGGCCCAGTGCCACTTCCGATCTGCGCCGCAGACGGCGAAGCCCTTGGCGTCGGTGACATCGAACGCCCGCAGGGTGCTGCCAAAGCAATCGATGGTGACGGTGGCCTTGTTGCCGTCGAACTGTGCGGACCCGGCCTTATACTCGGGGCTGCGATACGGGAATTTCATCCCGTAGTCCTTCACGAGCGCCCAGCGCACGAGGCGCGACGCGACGTCGTATTTGTTGCGCGGGTGAATGTCGCGGCCCTCGCCGATGTCGATGATGACGGCCTGGCCGGTGTTGGGCAGGCGCAGGGTCTTGGTCTGCGTCTCGCGGAGCTCGGCCCACGCGCTCTCACCGGGTGCGGACTTCTCGGCCATGTAGTCGGCGAGCTGAACCCAGTAGAAGGAGAAGTCCCCCTGCCCTTGCTCCTTGCGCCACTGCTCGATCATGAAGGGGAATAGATCCGCATATTCGTAGGCGCGGCCGGCGTTGGACTCCCCCTGATACCAGATGACGCCCTTGATGCCGTAGCCGAGCGTGGGATGGACCACCCCGGCGAAGATGTTGCCGGGCCGGGAATTTCCCGAAAGCCACGCGAGCGGGTTCAGCGGTGCCTTCGCCTTGGTGGCTTTGGCCTTCTCGACGGCTTGCTTGTGACGCGCCTCGATGTCGGCCTTGCCCTGCGGCGAGGTGAGGTCGGCCTCGCGCTTGCGTGTGTTTTGCATGAGCAGGGCGAGTCGCGGGTCGCGCTCGATCGTCTCGCGGCGCACCCACGCCTCGGCGGCGGAGCCGCCCCAAGCGTTGTCGATGAGGCCGACGGGCACGTCGAGGATGTCGTGCAGGTATCGGCCGTAGATGTAGCCGACGGCGGAGAAATCCTTCGCGTTGGCCGGATTCGCAACCTCCCACCGGCCGCGGAAATCGTTCTGCTTCTCCTGTGTGCCGACCTGGGGCACGGAAATGAGGCGCAAGTGCGGCCGGCGCGCTGCGCCGGCGCCCTCGATATCCCCGGTATAAGTCTGGCCGAGCGACCACTGCATGTTGGACTGGCCCGAGCACATCCAGACTTCGCCGACGAGCACATCGGTGACCTCCCGTTTCACGGCGCCAGCGGAAATCGTGAGGGTTTGCGGCGACTTGCTCGCCGGCAGCGGCGCCAGCCTCACGAGCCACTTTCCATCGCGGCCGGCGGTGGCGGAATGGGACTGGCCGGCAAATGTCACGGTCACCTTCGTGCCGGGCGTGTCCCAGCCCCAGATCGGGTTAGCCTGCTTCTGTTGCAGGACCATGTGGTCGCCGATGACGGCGGGGAGCTTGAGCTCGGCGCGCAACGCGGGCGCGAGGGCGAGACTCAGGAGCAGAGCGGAGCGGGATGCGATGTTCATGGGGAAAAGGAAACCGCAGGTTGTTGGCGAACCGCCGCGGCAAACGCAATCGCTGCGTGCGCAAATACCCTTCATTGCGCGCTCGCTGCTTGCGGCGACAGGTAGCGCGCGCCAACGTCGCCGCCACCCATGAGCAGCTACGGCTATTCCGAGGAACACCAACCCGTCACCTACTGGCGTGGGCACCCGGTCTACGCGTCGTATCTCGTCGTTATCGTCTACAGCGCGCTGATGATTGTGACCGCGGTGCTGGGCGACACGGCCAACCGCCTCGTCTTCTGGCTCGCGTTCGACAGCGCCAAAGTCCTCTCCGGCGAGGCTTGGCGCGTGGCCAGCTACGGACTCTTCAACTGGCCGAGCCTGTGGTTCGCGATCGACATGCTCATGCTGTGGTGGTTCGGCCGCGAGTTGGAGCGCAGCTACGGCCGGCGGCTCTACGCTTGGCTCTACGGCGGCATCTACCTGCTGCCGACGCTCGTTCTCACGCTCGTCGGGCTGCTCCAGCCGCAGTTGCGTTTCGGTCAGCCGGGGGCGCTCGCGCTTTTCATCGCGTTCGCGACGCAGCAGCCCGGCGCGCCGGTGTTCTTCATGCTCGCCGCGAAATGGGCCGCGCTGCTTCTCGTGGGCCTCTACTCGCTCATGGCGCTGGCGGCGCGGGACTGGACGACGCTCACGGTGCTGTGGGTGACCTGCGGTTACGCGCACCTGTTCGTGCGCCACCAACAGGGTGTCTTCTCGCTGCCGTCGCTGCCTTCGCTCCGGCGCAAAACCAAACTTCGCGCCCTCCCCGACCTGCCGAGGAACCGAATTTCGCCGGCCCCCAGCGCGCCCGCCGCCGCGCCGGAAGACTCGCCCATGGCCGAGGTCGACGCCCTGCTCGATAAGATCGCGCGCGATGGCATCGGGAGCCTTACCGCCAAGGAACGGGCCAAACTCGAAGCCGCGCGCGCCGACCTCTTGAAGCGCCAAGCGGGGCGCCGTTGAGTTTCCCTATGCCCCACCCCACGTCCGCCCCCATCTCACGCCGCGAGTTTCTTGTCGGAGCCGCCGCGCTCGCCGCCTCGGCTTCCCTCGCGCGCGCCGCCGCCGCGCCGGAGCCGATCATCGACATCCACCAGCACACCAACTACGGCGGCCCGCGCGACCCGAAGCAAAAATGGAAACAGGTAGGCCCGGCGCGTTCCGACGACGAGCTCGTCGCGCACCAGCGCGCCCTCGGCGTCACCACCACCATCCTGCTGCCCGCGGGCCGGACGATGTTCACGCCCTCCACGCTCAACGGCCAGGCCAACGGCCTCGACACAACGTGCCACGGCAACGAGTCCTGCCTCGCCATCGCCAAGCAGTATCCCGGCGAGTTCGTGTTCGCCGCCAACGATGTGCCCGATGCCGACGGTGCGCCCGCGGTCATCGAGAAATACCTGAAGCTCGGCGCCGTGATGATCGCCGAGCAGAAATTCGGCGTGCAATGCGATTCGCCCGAGATGCAAAAGCTCTTCGAGCTCGCCGCGGCCTATCGCGTCCCGATCCTCATGCACTGGCAGGCGGGCAGCTACAATCTCGGCTACGATCGGTTCCATCGCATGCTGACGAAATTTCCTCGCACGAATTTCATCGGCCACGCCCAGACCTTTTGGGCCAACATCGACAAGGCCAACGTCGACAACCCCAAGGCGCTTTACCCGAAGGGCAAGGTCACGCCTGGCGGCCTCACCGATCGCTACCTCGCCGACTACCCGAATTTCTTCGGCGACCTCTCCGCCGGCTCAGGGGAAAACGCCTTCAAGCGCGACCCGGAGCAGGCCCGGGCTTTCCTTGCCCGCCACCAGGACAAGCTCCTCTACGGCAGTGATTGCAGCGACAAGCTCGCCCAACCGGGCGTCTGCTCCGGACTCCGCCAGATTGCGCAGGTGCGCCAGTGGGCGCCCAACAAGGCGGCGGAGCGCAAGATGCTCTACGGGAATTCCCGGAAGCTGTTCCGGCTTTGACCGCTCGCGGGACCTCGGCGAGGCGAGGCCCCGGATCGCCGCGTCACTCCACGTTTGCCATCTGCTCGCGCACGCGCTCGAGCTCGTTCTTCAGCTCGATTACGGCGCGCGCGATCGTCACGTCGTTGGCCTTGCTGCCGATGGTGTTCACCTCGCGGCCGATTTCCTGGAGGATGAACTCCGCCTTGCGGCCAATCTCCCCTTCCGATCGCAGGAGCGCGGAAAACTGCGCGAAATGGCTGCGCAGCCGCGTGAGCTCCTCGGTCACATCGCAGCGATCCGCAAAGAGCGCGATCTCGCGCAGCACGCGCTCGTCGTCGAGGTCTAGCTCCAGACCGGCCTCGCGGAGCCGCCTCATGAGCTGGCCGCGGTAGTGCGCGGGCACCTCCGGCGCCCGCGCGGCGATGGCCTCGACCTGGCGGTGCAGCGTCTCGGCGCGCTGGAGAAAATCGAC
>JAEUHB010000408.1 GCA_016794665.1 Opitutaceae bacterium | reverse complement strand
CCTCGGTGACCTGCAGCAGCTCGACCCCATCCTCGCGCGCAACGCGATCGACGTCCTCATCCTCACGCGCCTCGATCGCCCGCGCGCCGAGGTGCAGCGCATCGTCGAGACCTGCGAGCGCGCCTACGTCGAGTGGAAGATTGTGCCGGGCGCCTTCGACATTTTTCTGAGCGGCCTGCACCTCCAGACCATCGGCCGCGTGCCCGTGCTCGGCGTCGAGGAGCTCGCGATTCGCCGGCTCTTCAACCGCGCCCTCAAGCGCCTGATCGATCTCGTCGGCGCGTCCGCGGGCCTCGTCGTCTCCGCGCCGGTCGTCGCCGTGCTCGCGGCGCTCATCAAGCGCGAGTCGCCGGGCGGCCCGGTGTTCTTCGGCCAGCAGCGCGTGGGCGCCGGCCACCGCCCGATCACGATGTGGAAGCTCCGCAGCATGGCGCCCGATGCCGCCGCGAGCGACACCGCGCGGCAGAGCACCGCGCGGAACGACCCGCGGCTGCTGCGCATTGGGGCCTTCATGCGCCGGTGGAACCTCGACGAGCTCCCGCAGTTCTGGAACGTCCTGCGCGGCGACATGAGCCTCGTCGGCCCGCGCCCGGAGCGGCCGTTCCATGTCGACCGCCTCTCCGGCGAGATCCCGCACTACCTCCCGCGCCACCTCGCCAAGCCCGGCATGACCGGCTGGGCGCAGATCAACGGCCTCCGCGGCGACACCGACCTTGCCGCCCGCGTGCAGCATGACATCTATTACATCGAGAACTGGAGCGTGTGGCTCGACCTGCAAATCCTGCTGCTGACTTTCGTCCGCTGGCGGAGCCGGAACGCCTACTGAACGTGAGTTTTCAGAGCCAGTGTCGGGCTTGGATGAGCAGCCGCATGAGCGTGTCCGGGATGTGCGACAGGAACGCGTTGCCGAGAAACCCGGCCACCACCGCCAGCCGCAGCAGCCGCGGCTCTCGTTCGCCCGCGATCAGGCACGCGATCAGCGGCACGGCGAAACCATACGCCAGGCTGCGCTCGAAGTCGTAGACCAGCAGCGCCGGGACCAGCGGCACGGCCGCCAGCGTGGCCAACAACCAAAATGCCCGCCTAGGCAGGTGCGCCCACGCGGCCGCCGCGCCCAGCGCCACCACGCCGCCGAGCCATCCGAAGACCCCGAGCAGGTTGCCCGGAAAACGCGCGGCGTGGTGCAGGAGGATCGGCCAGTTGGCGAGGTCGGTGTCGCCCGTGGTGAGGCCAAACGCCCCCCGCAGCACGGCCCGCCACGCCAGATACGCCGCCCAGCCTCCGATGACGCCCCAAGCCTGGGCCGACGGCCGGAGCATCGCCGCGACCGAAAGCTGGCCCATGCCCACGCGCGCGATTTGCCAGAACGCATACGTGAGCACCGACGCGACAATCGCGCGCTCGTCGGCCGCGCCTGCCAGCGCCACGCAGAGCCCGATCAGCATCGGTTGCCGCACGGCCATCGTGGCGAGCAGCAACGCGATCGCGACGCCGTCTCCGAGGTAGTAGTCGTCGAAGAAGTGCGCGCCCGCGTAGCACAGCGCGTAGGCGAGCGCCATCAGGGCCGCGATGCCCGCGTCGCCGGTGCGACTTCGCACCAGCCAGGCGAGCAGGCCGAAGAACGCGAGGCCCGCCACATGGTTGGCCACGAGGTAAATCTTGAAATGGAGCCCGGTGGCCCAGCCGAGCAGCGGGAGGAGCTGCCGGGGCTCGCGTTTGTCGAGGTGCGTGCCGAAGCCGCCGCCGCGGTGCTCCGCGGGCACCATCGTGTCGAGCGGCAGCTTTTCGAGCGGATGCCGCGTCTGCCAGTCGAGGACCTCGATGAACCAGGGCGGGTGCGCGGCCGGGATGCGTTCGTAGCGCGGCCACCGCACGAACACGCACACCGCGAAGCACGCCAGGGCGAGCCGCGCCAACGTCCACGGCCCGCCCAGCCACGACGCCGCGCGGTCGCTCAGGGCGTCCGACTTGGAGAGGCACCATTCGTAGAGCACGCCCGGGCAGCAAGCCGGCGCGTTCGTGCCGAGGCAAGACTCCGCGCGCTACCGCGCGACCACGGCCCGCGCCGCGCGCGACAACGGCCCCGGCAGCTGTTCCGGCTGCAGCGACGGCGGCAGCGCGCCCTTCATCCGTGGATCGTCGAGCACGGCGCGCACCGCGGCGAGATTTGGGTGGGGCACGAGCAGCAATGGCTGGCCGGCAAACACGGCGTCGTCGCGGCTCGCTTGATAGGCTTGCATCAGGCGCACGGGCGCCTCGCGGTCGCGCGCGCGCGGGAGCACAAGGCCCCGCCATACTTCGGCCGAAAGCCCGATCCAGCCGGCGAGCAAGAAGGCGCCCCATGCCCCCGCGACCAGCACGCCCAGCGGACGGCGTGGCGCCGCCACCTCGCGGGCGAGCGCCGCGGCGGCCCACACATTTGCGAGGGGCAGCAGCACGATGAAATCGACGTAGCGCGAAGGCAGCCCGGCTGCGAGCTCCGCGCTGCCGCCGCGCGCCCAGGCCGTCGCCAGCGCAATCGCCGCGCTCCAGCCGGCGAGCAGCACGACGAAGTCCTCGCCATGCGCCGCCGTGCGCTTTCGTGCGAGGCGAAGCCCGAGGAGGAGCAGGAGCGGCGCATTGACCCCCAATGCCACCAGCGGCGTCTGCGCATGCGGCCAGCCGAGCACGCGCCCGGCCGCCGCGAGAAACTCGCCGGGCCCGCTGGCCTGCAACGCCGCGTGCTCCGGCACCGTGACGCGCAGGATCAGCGCCAGCGCGAGCAGCAGCCCGGCAACCCCCGCGTCCTTCCAGGCCATGCGTCGTCGCTCAATCGCCCGCACCATCGCGAGCCCCAGCAGCGCGACCGGCACGAGCGCCGCGGGCCCCATCGCGAAAAGTCCCGCAATCGTGACCGCCACGCCCGCCGCGATGCGCCGCGGCGAGGGATCTTCCGCCCCGAGCAACCGCAGGGCGATCAGCGAGCAGCCGAGCGCGAAATACGCGTGCGACTCGATCCCCCAGAGCACGTTGTGCCACGCGAGGTGCGGCAGGAACGCCACCGCCACGACCGCGGCCACCGCCACGCGGCCGCGTGGCGAAAGTTCCCTTGCCACCACCCACGCGAGGCCCGCGGCGCACGCAGCGCGCAGCACCGCGATGGCCACAAGCTGCACGAGCGGGTCCCATTGGCCGTTGGCGGCGAAAATCCCGAGGTTGAGCAGGTGCGTCCAAAGGATGCGGTGCTCGTTGAACGCTTGCAGCAAGCCGCCGAACGTGAGCGTGCCGTCGCGCCATGCCGGGTAGAGCCACTGGCCCTCGATGTTCCACTGGTCGTGAAACGGGATGTCCGTGCCGCAGGCCGCGACCAATGCAAGCTGTGCCCCGAGCACGGCGAGAAACACGGCGGCCGCCGCGGCCGCGTTGGGGATCCGCCCGTTCATAGCGGCCGCACCTGCCGGTGCCCGCGCAGGCGCGCCTTGAGCCGCGCGAGGTGTTTCCACGCGCCAAACGCCAGCGTGTATTTCCAACGCACGAGCCATGAGCCGCGCGGGTTGAAATGCTTCAGGTAGACGTCTCGGTTCGCGTCGAAGATCGCCTGCGACATCTTATCAAGATCCCGTGCCACGCTCACGCCCTTGAGGTGCGTGATGCGCGCGCGCCCGTCGTAGACGATCCGGAATCCCGCGCGCGCGACACGGATGCACAGGTCCAGATCGTCCCCATACATGAAGAAGCTCGCGTCGAAGACCTCGCCGCCCGGGGCCACGCGCCCCAGCACGCGGCGCGGCGTCAGCATGAACGCGCCGTTGATCGCGCCGACGTCATGCGCGCCATCGGCGCTGAGGTGGGTGAGGTTGTAGCCGGAAAAAAACGCCGTGCGCGGAAACGCCGCCGCCAGCCCGCTCGCGCGGCAGAATCCGTCCCACAGGGTCGGGATCGAGCGGCGGCACGCGAGGTCCATTGAGCCGTCGGCAAGTTCGAGGCGCGGCGAGATGAGACCGATGCGCGGATCGGCGCGGAGCTGGGCAAGGCAGTGCGTGAGCGCGGCGTCGTTGCACACGGTGTCGGGGTTGAGGAAGAGGACGAACTCGCCGCGCGTGCGCGCGCAGCCGCGGTTGTTGGCGCGGCCAAAGCCGAGGTTCTCCGGCGCCGGCACGTAGTCCACGTGAGGGAAATCCCGCCGCGCGATCTCGCCCACGCCGGCCTCGGCGGTCGGCGAGTTGTCCACGACGACCATTTCGACGGCGCGGCCCTCGAGGGCGCGAGGCAGCGAAGCGAGGCAAGCGCCGATCTCGTCGCGCGACTTGTAGGCGACGATCACAATCGAGAGGAGTGGCAACTCCGGCGTGGACACGCCCCGACCGTGCGAAATGCTTTTTTGAAACGCAATGTCCCACGCGCCGGCCCTCAGCGTCATCGTCGCCTGCAAGAACCCGGGCGATCGCCTGCACGGCGCGCTTGCCAGCGTTTGGGCGCAGCGCGACGCCGCGCTTGAGCTGATTGTGGTCGACGGGGGCTCGACCGATGGCACGCAGGTGTGGCTCGAATCGCAGCGGCCGCGCATCGCGACGCTCATCGCGGAGCCGGATCGCGGCGTCTACGACGCGATGAACAAGGGCGTGGCCGCCGCGCGAGGCGACTGGGTCTATTTCCTCGGGGCCGATGACCGCATCGCGGGCGACACCGTCTTGAGCACGGCGCTCACCTGGACTCGGCAGACCGAATCGGGCGTGGTGGCCGGCGAAGCGGCGTTTGCCGACGGGCGCGTCTATCGTTTCACGACGGGCTTTGCCCCGATCGCGCGCAACTTCGTGCACCATCAGGCGGCGCTCTATCGGCGCGCGCTGTTCGCGGAGAACGGCGGATTCGACGACTCCCTCGCCGTGATGGCCGACTACGAGTTCAACCTCCGCCTCTGGAAACACCGCGTGCGGTTCCGGCCCATGCCGCTGCGCGTCGCGGAGTGCGGCACCGGCGGCCTGAGCGACCGCGGCGCATGGCGCGGCTACCGCGAGGAGATGACCGTGCGGCACCGGCACTTTCCCACGTGGCGCTGCGCGCCGTGGGACGCGCTGAGTGCGGTGCGCTTTGTGCGGAAAAGGATCGTCCGCGCGTTTTCCTGACCCATGGCTGAATCGCTCCGGCAAAAACTCCAGCGCGGTGCCAACGCCCTGCTGCACCCGCTCGGCCTCCACCTCGCGCGCGCCGATCGTGCGTTTGAGATGGACGGCCTGCTCGGGCGCGCCGCCGCCCGCGGCCCGGCGATTGCGACGTGGGTCGACGTGGGCGCGTCCGACGGCGTGTGGTCGCTGCGGGCGCGGCGGCATTTCCCGAATGCGAAGTTCCTGCTCTTCGAGCCGCTCGCCGAGCACGCCGCCGCGCTTCGGGCGCTGGAGGCGAGCCACGGCTTCGCGCACATCGCCGCCGCCGCGGGCGCCACGCCCGGCGAGATTGCGTTTGCGATCGACCCGCAGCTCGACGGCAGCGGCGTCGCCGCGCCGGGCACAACCGGCACGCGCACCGTGCCCGTCGAGACGATCGACCGCGCGGTCGCGGCGCGGAAGCTGGGCGGGCCTTTTGCCGTGAAGCTCGACACGCACGGCCACGAGTTGCCCGTGCTCGCCGGCGCGGCGCGCACGCTCGAGTCCGCCACGCTGCTCGTGATCGAGGCCTACAATTTTTCGCTCACGCCCGGTTGCCTGCGCTTCCCCGAGCTGTGTGCGTGGCTCGAGGCCCGTGGCTTCCGCTGCATCGATCTCGCCGACCCGATGCGACGCCCGCGCGACGGCGCGCTGTGGCAGATGGACCTCGCGTTTGCCCGCGCGGACAGCGCGCTGTTTGCGAGCAACACCTACGATTGACCGATCATCCGCTTGCCAGTGTTTCAACGCGCGCTTTGATGTTCCCATGCTGTCCGACTACATCGCCAAGGCCGTCGAAAAGGCGGACTACGAAAAGACCGAGAGCGGGCGTTTCTTCGCGACGATCCCCGGCTTCAAGGGTCTGTGGGCCGAGGGCAAAACCGTCGAGGCGGCGCGCCGCGAACTCATCAGCACCTTGGAAGACTGGCTCCTGCTGGCGATTCGCTTTGGCGACGACGTGCCGGTGCTCGGCGGCATCGATCTGAACAAGATAGGCCGCCATGCCAAAGCCCGTCAGTCGGCGTGAGTTTATGCGCCGGTTGCGGGAGCTGGGCTGGGACGGCCCATTTCCAGGCGGCCGTCACGCGGCGATGCGCCATCCGCTGACCGGCGTGAAAGTGCCGATTCCCAATCCGCACCAAGGCGACATCGACTGGTCGCTGACGAAGCGAATCATCGATCAAGCTGGCATTGCGCGCGAGGAGTGGGAGCGCGCCGGCCGCTGAGCGAAAGCTGAGGTCGCCAACGCATGCACCAACCCATGCGAGGCCTGTCGATCGTAGCCGGCCCGCCCATCACTGCCCGGCGGCGGCAATCGTCTCGCGGTCGTCCTTTGGGTAAAGTTGGCGAAGCTCGACCTTCAGCACCTTGGCCAGCACGAACAGCTCCGCGTCCGTCACGCAGCGAAGCCCCGCCTCGATCTTCGCCAGCGCGCCGCGGCTGATGTCCCAGCCGAGCACGTTGCATTTCGCCGCGAGCGCTTCCTGCGTCAGCTCCCGCTGGTAGCGGAGCCTGCGCACCTGTTCGCCCACGATGTTCTGTGCCCACGGCCTCATGTTCCGATTTCGGAACTTGACTATCGCCGAAGCCGCCGCGTCGTTTGCTCCGATAGGGGAGCACAATTGCGCCTCGCCAAAAACGCCCCGGCTCGCCGATGAGCTTCCACGATTTTCGCGACCTGCTGCTGCATCTTCCCGGGCTGGTCGAGAAAAGCGGCGAGGGCGCGGCCTTCTCGGCACTTGAGACCGCCCTGCTCGGGCTCCACATCCGCCGGCAGGCGCTATCACCCGACGATGATCGCCGCGAGATGGGGGAATTCCGAGGCCTTCTGCTCCCGGTCATCCAGCAGTGCACTTTCTGCGATCATGTCTTCCGGAAGCCCCTCGGTTATGCGGGTGACTATCTGAGCCAGGAAATGATCTGGTTCGCGCGAACCGAGGGAAGCGAGCGCCGCTACACGGGGACCACGGCGCTGGGGCGGTTGCTTTCCTCGCTGACTTTCCAAATGGCCAACTGCCAAGCGAACGAGGCGCGGGTGAGAACCCTCGCCCACCGGGTTCGTGCGGCAGGGCGGCGATTGCTGAGCGTCGGATGCGGCTCATGCCTTGAGCTGTGGCATCAGCCGGGGCTGGCGGATCGGGAACTGGTGCTGCTGGATCAGGATGGCGGCGCATTGGCCCGCGCGCGGGAAAAAATCGACCCCGCCATTCGCAACGTGCGGTTCGAGCAGCAAAACATCCTCAAGTTTGCGCTGCGCGGCGCCAAGGACACCCGGCACGCGGCCTTCGATTTCGTCTATGCCTTTGGGCCGTTCGACTACTTCGACCAAGCGAGCGCCGCCCGACTTCTGCGGGGCCTTTGGAGCATGGTGGCGCCCGGTGGAAGCCTTTTGGTCACCAATGCCCACCCCGGCAATCCGACCCGATTCTGGATGGAATACGGCGGCGACTGGTTTTTGCGCTACAAGGACGCGCCTGCGATGCGCGAACTCGCGGCCGGCTTGCCGGCCGTCGAGCAAACCGACCTGAGCCTCGATGCGCAGGGTGTCTATCAATTCTTGGAACTCAAAAAAGCAGGCGTGAGGATGGAAGCTACCCTGCCCGCTCCAGCAGCCCGTCGAATGTGACGAAGCCGTGCCGCCGGATGCGCTCCGCGTAGATCGCGAGGTTGGCGAGGCGGAAGCGCCAGCGTGCAACTCGCAGTTCCTGCCGCGGTGTGGGTGCAGGCAAGCCCAGTTTCTTATCCACGCGGTCGCGCTCCGCGCCCATGGGCGCGCGGTTCTTCGTCAACTGGCCCGCGCGGAGTCGGAACGCCGCGACCTCTCGGCGGGTAGCGCACGCGAAGGGAATTCCGTGCAAACAGGCCCGCGCCAAATATTCGGAATCCCCGCAGAGGCGGAAGGCCGTGTCGAATCCGCCGACGCTTTCGAACACCGCGCGCGTCGCGACCGTGCCGTGCTGGTAGACCGGCTCGAGCCGCTGGCTGTAGAGGGCGCGGTTGAGCCGGGGCGCCGGAGAAATCGGAATCGCGCCGAGCCGCGCGCCGTGCGCATCGATCAACCGGACCCCGCCGTAGGCGATCAACGGCGCCCGCGTGCGAGCGGCGGGCGAAACTGCGCGCACGACGGCGGAGAAATCGGGCAGGAGCAAATCGTCGTCATTGATGTAGGTGAAGGCATCCCAGACGCCCGCGGACGCGACCAGGCCTGCGTTGATGGCGGCATACATTCCGCCGCCGGGGTCGGGGAGGACCGTGGTGCGCGGGAATTTCTCCGAAAGCGGCGCCACGGCTGCGGCGGGCGCGACGAGCACGTGCATCGCATCCGGCGCGCAGGTAGCAACGCTCGCGACCGTTTCCGCGAGCCAACGCGATTCGCCGAGCGTGGGCGTGACGACGGCGAGTCTCATTTCGCGCCTTTCCGCCGCCGTCGATACCAGCCCATCGCGCGGCCCGAAAATCGCCCGAGACCCAGCCGCCCCGCAAACCATTGCGAACCGGCGCGCCACCAGAACTGGCCCCAAAACAACCGCAGCAAGGCAATGTGCCATTTGCCCAGCGACTCGCGCCAGCCGCGCACCGCGATCGCGAAACCGGGCAGGCGCGCCCGGATCTCGGTCTCCGCGCTTTCGAGCGCCCCCCAATATTCGCCGTAGAGCCGCGAGCGCAGGCGGCGCGGCATGATGCCGTATTCGAGCTGCCCGGAGTCGAACCACGCCGCGCTCACGCGTTTGAATTGGGCGAAGTGAAACACGACAAGCGGCGCGCCATCGACGCGCACGCCGCCATCAGCGTCGAAATCGAACCGATGCCGCGCCCAGTTCCACGGCGCGGTATTGATGCCCGGATGGGCGGACTCTACCACGCCGCCGAAGCGGCCGGGCCAGGCATCGAGGTATTTTTGGTCGCCGAAGCTGCTGCCGTCCGTGGTCAGCGCGGTCGAGGCGAGGCATTGTTCGCGCCACCACTCGATGCACGCCCGCCCGGCGGCGTCGCGGCGAAACGCCACCACGCCGACGTTAAAGCGCCCGCAGCGCGGCGCGTCGTCGTGCCACGCGGGGTAGCGATGGGGCGTGATCAGCACGGAGTTCCCGCCGAGTTCTCGCCAGATCGGGGCGGGTTCGGAGAGGAAGAACAAGTCGGCGTCGAGATAGGCGAGGCGCTGGATCTTGTGGTCGGTTTCGAGCAGGTGCCGCACGAGGCAGGGCGTGAGGGCGAAGATGAACTCCGTCCGTGTCCGCGTGGCGCGCACCGCGGCCAGCTCGGGGTCGGCGGCGAGCAACGTGGCGAGCTCGAGCACGCGCAGCCGTTCGCCGCCGATGGCGCCTAGGACGGCGGTGGTGTCGTCGTCGAGCGCGAGCACGGTCAGCCGCGCCTGCGGATCGCGCGCCGCGAGCGAGCGCCACAGCGCCAGCCCTTGCGCGAGGTAGCCGCGGTCGTGGTAGGTGCAGTAGTGGTTCACGGCGGAGAGGGACGGAGCCAATCGCGCCATTCGGCGTCGTTAAGCGGAAACGGCCGCGGCTGGTAGTTTTCCGGCAGGCGCCGCGGCGCGGCTGGGCCATGCAGCGAGCGGCGCTCGTCGCCTGGCGGAAGCGGGATGGCTTCGCCTCCGCGGTAGAGTGATCGGCCCGCCTCGACGAACTGGGAAAAATCCGAGAGCCGCCCGCCCGGCTGCGGGCCTTGCGCGACGAGCGCGGGGAACAACTTCCAGCCCAGCTGCCCGAATGGTGCCTGCGAGATCTCCGTCACCGTCAGCGTGCCTGCGCGCAGCGCCCGCTCGTGCGCGCGCCCGCTGCCCTCCGCCCAGCGCAACTGCCACCGCAGCGGCACAAGCCACACCACGGCGAATGCGGCGAGGGCCAGCGCCGCGCCCGCTGCAAGCTTGCGCGACTCCGGCGGGACCTCCGCCGTCGTCCGCGGCAGCGCCAGCAGCAGCGCAAGGTCGCACACGTAGTAATCCCACCACACGCCGCGCCACGACACCAGCGCTGCGTAGAGCGCCGCGGCCGCCAGCGCCTCGGGCGCGACGCGCCCAAGCGCCCGCGGCACGGCCGCGCTCAAGCCAAACGCCCCCGCGATCAGCAGCCCGGAGAAACGCGCCAGCGCTGGCGTCTCGCATGCGAGGTCGACGCCCGCGGTCAGCGCGGTCGCGCCCCCGCCGAGCCATACCAGCGGGAACCACGGATGCTTCGACAGGGAGTCGCGCGTGGCCATCCCGGCGCTCTCGCCGCGCAGCAGCGTCCACGCCGCCGCGATCCCGCCGGCGAAGCCCGCCGCGAGCAACGCCGCGCCGGCCGCCGCAAGCGGGGCCGTCGCCGCCATCCGCTGCGCCGTGAGGCCGCGCGCAAAATTCACCGGCATCGCCACGACGATTAGCCCGATCGCGGCCGCCGCGAGCGCCAGGCCCGCGAGCCAGCGCGGCTCGGGACGTTCGCCGCGCCGCCACCGGAGCGCCGCGGCGCAGAGCGGCAGCGCCAGCAGGCACACGGCGCTCTGGCGATTCAGCACGCCCACGACGACCGCGGCGAAGAACCAGCCGGCCGCCCGCGCGCGCCACGCCAGCAGCGCCGCCAGCATGAAGGCCCAGCTTAACGGCACGCCCGTGAACTCGATCGTCTTGTTGAGCGCCACGGGCAGCAACGCCAACGCGGCCAGGGCCGCCTCGCCAAGCCCGCCGGCGGGCAGCGTCGGCCGGAGCCACCGCCGCAGCAGGAAGTAGTTTAACGCCGCCAGCACGGCGACGACGCCCAGCGTCGCCGCGTAGAAACTGCCGCCGATCGAGAACACCGCCGCTGCCAGCGCGGGCAGCACGAGGTTGAAAGGCTCGAGCCAGTCGCTGATCGGCGGCCATTGCCCGCGGATCGCGGCCGCGGCGGCCTCGACGTAGCCGAAGTCATCACCGCGCAACAGGACGCTGCGCGGCCACAGCCACGCGAGGGCGGCCGCCCCCGCGCCGCCCGCCAGCCACGCCGGCCAACGTTGGCCGCCTGCGCTCATCGCTTGCGCGCCAGCACGACGTTATCGAGGTAGAAATCCTCGCTGCGCGGCGAGACGAGGCGGAGCAGCGCGCCGAGGATGTTGATGGGCGCGATGAGCAGGAGCTGCGTCGCGAGGTTCAGCCATTTGCTCCGGGTCTGCACGACCTTGAACAGCCATGCGCTCGCGAGCTGCGCGACCGCGCCGAAGTCCGCCATGCTCTTCCGCTGCTCGATGACCGCGAAGCCGTTTCGCTCCAGGAGCGCGCGCAAGCCGAACGACGAGTAGCGGCCGAAGTCGTGCGGCTGCTCGTGCTCGTCCCACAGAAACGGCACGGCCAGCAGCAGCGTGCCGCCCGGCCGCAGCACGCGGTGGATTTCGCCGAGGAATTTTTCCGGCGTGAACACATGTTCGAGCACCTGCGAGCAGAGCACGGCGTCGAAGCTTGCGTCCGGGAGCGGAAACGCGCCGCCGTCGTAGAAGACATCCGCCACCGCCACGCGGCGGGTGAAGGCGTTGTCGATGTCGAGCCCGGTGTAGCGCGCGGCGGGCACGAGGACGCGGTAGGGCTTGTTGCCGCAGCCCACGTCGAGCAGCTCGCCGGTCAGCGCCGGGAAATGCCGGCGCAGCTCGTTCAGCAGGCCGCGCCGCGCGAACCAGAACGGATTGATGAAAAGGCCGAGCCATGTGGGCTCGTATTGCTCGCGCCAGAAGCGGGCGCGCAAGGGGGCGAGGCTCATGGCGCGTTCCTCTCGAAGTGGACGCCGCGGTGCTCGGCGTCGATGTCGGCCTCGTCGTCGGTCACCCACTCCTCGGCAATCCGCCAGCCGGGCGCGAAGGCCGCGAACAGCGAGGCCCGGTCGAAGAACCAGCACGGGTAGCTCGCGTCGTAGATCGCGGGCGGCACATGTTGCACGGTCAGCCGATCGCGGCCGCGCGCGACGAAGCCCGTGCGGTCGATGATCGCGTGGCGAAACGGTCGCGCGGCCGCCGCGGCGAGCAGCGCGCGGGGATTCTCGAGATACGGGAGCACGCTGGAGAGCAGCAGCACGTCGGGCGGCGTCGCGGCGGCGCACTCGTCGAGGGAAAAGAAGAACTGCAGCGGCCCCGTCGTGAATTCGCGCCGGCCCGCCTCGACGAGCGCCGGTTGCTCGATCACCGCCCAGCTTACTTCCGCGAGATCGGCGAGCCACAGGCGGTGCTGCCACCACGTGCTGCCGAGGGCACCGCCAAAATCGGCCACGCGCAGCCGCCCGCCGTGCGCGGCTGCGGCGCGGCGCAGCGCGCGCAGCAGCGGGGCGTTGGCCGCGGGCTCGGCGAACAGGATGGTGTCGCGTTCCCACGCCGCGCGGCCGTCACGCACGGCGCGCGCGGCGGCGATCACCTTCTCGGCGATCGCGGGTTCGGCGTAGCCGCGGGCGGCGCGCTGGGCCTCGGCCCACGTCGCGAAATCGCCGCGGTAGATCGGCGGGCGCACGAGTCGGCGCACGGCGCGACGCAGCGGGCGCGGGATGAGTTGGCGGAGCGCGGCTTTCATCGCAGGCCGAGTTTGGCGAGCAGGCGGCGCGCACGGCTGCGCCAGCCGGGAGGGGGATTGGCCGCCTGCCACAGCTCGCGGCACGCGGGATGTTCCCGCGGCTCGGGCCACGGGGCCGGAACCGGCGGCGCGGGGCGCAGCGGGGGGTTGGCCCAGGCGGTGGCGGCGGCGGCGTTGGTCGCGAGCGGATCGAAGCCGATGTGCTCGACCATGGACCACGGCGGGCGCACGCAGAGTCCGCGGTGCTGCAGGTGATGGTAGAGCCAGCGCACGGCCCAGATGTTCTGCGCCACTTCGCGCTCCGCCATGAGCGGCAGATCCGCGCCG
>JAEUHB010000382.1 GCA_016794665.1 Opitutaceae bacterium | reverse complement strand
AGCCGTGCATGGCATCACCGATGGCGCGCCGGCAGATTCCTCGCAGCAGTTGTCCGGACACGACTCCTTGATTCGTTGAGAAGACATCGCCGTCTCAATCCAGCTCGTCCCCCACCTCCATGGCTCGCGTCTCCACGTGGTTTCACTTCGCCGGCAACGCCGAGGAAGCCTTCCTGTTCTACAAATCGGTTTTCCAAACCGAATTTCTCGGCCCCGTCCGACGCTTCGGCGATCTACCCACGGCTCCCGGCCAGCCGGCGTGGCCGCCCGAGCAGGCGCACCTGGTCATGAACATCGCCCTGCCGATTCTCGGCGGCCACATCATCATGGGCAACGACGCGCCCGCGCACCTGGGCCAGCGCATCCAGGGCAACAATGTTACCATCAACCTTGAGCCCGACACCCGCGCCGAGACGGACCGCTTGTTTGCCGCCTTGAAAGTGGGCGGCAAGGTCGAACACGAGCCGAGCGAGATGCCCTGGGGCGGCTACTGGGGCAGCCTCATCGATCGCTACGGCAACGAGTGGATGTTCAGCTGCGAGGCGAAATAGGCGGCTTCTCGGCCAGCGGGACGCGCCGTGTCCGCCCCGGTGGACGCATTGAAAACCAACCCTGGGCGGCCCGACTTTCGGACGCCACTTCGCGGGCCCGCGGATTCGGGCTGGAATCCGCGGGCAATTAGCGCGACGTTGATCGCCAGCCCCACCCATGTCCCGCTCCGCCATGCTGCGCCGACTCCTTGTTTCGCTCCTCGTCCTAGCCTCCCTCCCCTTCGCGTTAGGCGCCCAAGCCGCGGCCTCCCTGTGGCCGAAAGCAAAACCCGCGACCCACGACTACGCGCGCTGGGAAAAGGCCGTCGCCGCGTTTGAGGCCGCGGACAAAGCCAATCCCCCGCCCGAGGGGGCGGTGCTGTTTGTCGGCGCCTCCACCATCGTGCGCTGGAAGACGCTCGCCGCCGATTTTCCGCACACCACCGTCCTGAACCGCGGCTTCGGCGGCAACCAGATCAAGGATGTCACCCACTACGCCGAACGGACGATCTTCCCCTACGCGCCGCGCGCGATTTTCCTCCGCGCGGGCGGCAACGACATCAATGCGGGCTGGCCGGTCGACGAGGTGTTCGCGGACTTCAAGGCCTTCGTCGCCAAGGTCCGCGGCAAATTCCCCGACATCCCAATCACGTTCATCGGGCTCTCGCCGTCGGTGAAGCGCCTCGAGCAAGTCGCCGCCGGCAACCAGCTCAACGACCTCGTCGCAGCCTACTGCAAGACCCAGCGAGGACTCAGCTACCTGGATACCCGCACGCTCACGCTCGACGCCGCGGGCCGGGTCCGCCCGGAACTCTTCGTGGCCGACATGCTGCACTTCAATGACGAGGGCTACAAACTCTTCGCGGCCGCCGTGCGCCCGCACCTGCCGAAGACGAAGTAGGCCGCGCAACTTTCCCCCATACCCCCATGAATGCCATCCTCTCCCTCTGGTTGCCGATCCTGCTCAGCGCGGTGGTCGTGTTCGTCATCAGCTCGCTCATCCACATGGTCCTCAAATGGCACGCGTCCGACTACAACGGCTTCGCCAATGAGGAAGCCGTGCGCGCGGCGATCCGCGCGGGAAATCCGACGCCTGGCCGCTACGTCGTGCCGCATTGCAACGACATGAAGGAAATGGGCAGCGAGGCCATTCAGCAGAAATATCGTGAGGGCCCCGTCGCGCACGTGATGGTCGGCCCCAACGGCGCACCCACGATGGGCAAGCAACTCGGACTTTGGTTTGCATGGAGCCTGGCGGTCGCGGTGGTCGCGGCCTATCTGGCCCTGCGGAATCACTGGCTGGATCCCAAGCACGCCGCCGGCGCCGCCAAGATGGTCGGCATGGTCACTTTCATCGCCCATGGCTTTGGCACGGTCACGGAGTCAATTTGGGGCATGCGTCCGTGGTCCATGAGCGCGAAATACCTCCTCGACTCCGTGCTCTACGCCGCCGGCTCGGCGGGGGTTTTCCTCTGGCTCTGGGCGTGAAGCCAGGGCCGGGCGGGCCTCGCTTGGAGTTCGTGCCTTGCGTGCGCGGGCGCGATCATTCATTCCTCACCGCGCAGTTCCCCACCCCATTCCCCCCCCATGGACACCGTTCATGATAGCGAGGTCTCACGGCCCGATGCCGGCCATCTGGCGGCGCTCGGATACCTTCAGGTCGGCACCGGCGTGCTGACCGTCACGATGTCACTCATGGCGCTGGTGCAGGTGCTGCTCGGCCACCACGAGCTCTTCAACCCAGCGCGGGCCTTCGATCATTCGACTGATCTCTTTGACCGCGCCATCGCCGCCTACGTGCTGCTCCAGCTCACGCTCGGCTGGGTGGCCGGCGGTCTGCAACTCGCCGCCGGCGTCCACTGCATGCGAGGCAACCGCTCCCGGCTCGTGTGGGTCGCATCGGTCGTGAGCCTCGTCAATTTCCCGCACGGCACGATCGCCGCAATCTTCACGCTGCTCGGGCTGACTCGCGCGGAGATGGCGGGCGAAGGCCACGCGCGCGGCTGAGGCCGTTCGCCGCGGCGCCGGCGCGCAAAGCCGGCCATTGCGCCCCGATGCCGCCCCTGCGCCTTCTCGTCGCCCTGCCCCTCGCTGCCTGCGCGGGGTGCGTCGGGCTGCGCAGCCCGGATGGGATCGTCACGCAGCCATTCCGCGGCATCACACTCATCTCGCGCACTGAATCGTCGCCACGGCCCGTGCGGATGCACGTCGTGCTCGTGGATCTCGCCACCCCGGGGCTCTCGTTCAAATTGTCTCCGCCCGCGGGCGCGCGTGACGCCGTGCGGCAAACGACGCTCGCCTTTCTACGGCAGGAAAAGGCCCAGCTCGCGGTCAACGCGCATTTCTTCGTGCCGTTTCCGAGCCCGGACACCGACGTCGATCTGGTGGGCCTCGCGGTCTCGGCAGGCCGGATCGTCTCCCCGTTCGAGCCGCAACCGGTGAGCGCCGGTTTTCCCGATCAGAGCTACGCCATCCTCGCCCATGCCCCCGCCCTCAACCTCGACCCGGGCAACCGCGCCGCCCTGGTGCGCCGCGACCCGGCGTATCCCGATGGCCGGCACACGCTGCCGCGCGTCACGCTCTGGAATGCGGTCTCCGGCAGCGCGCAAATCGTCACGGACGGCGCGCCGACCATCCCCACCTACACCGGCGCGCCCGGCGGCCTGCGCCCGGCCAACAACTACTCCGACGCCCGCTCATGGTATGCGCTCCCGCGCGCCCGCACCGCCGTGGGCCTCACGGCCGACGGCCGCAGGCTCGTCATCTTCACCGCCGATCAAGCCGCCGGTTCCGCCGGGCTCACGGTCGCTGAAGTCGCCCGGTTCCTCGTGCGCGACTACCGCGTCGCGCAAGCCCTCAACCTCGACGGCGGCGGCTCCACCACCCTCGCGATGCAGGACCCCGTCACGGGCGAGCCCCGCCTCGTCAACACGCCCTCTGATCCACCGCCGGGCCGTGCCGTCGGGAGCAGCCTCGCGATCTTCGCTGCGCCGATGCCCGCTCGCGGCGCAGCCAAACCGTGAGCGAATGCGGAAACGGCACGGCCGCCCCTCTTCCGCCAATGCCCGAAGGCCGGGAGTCGCCCGGCGGAGGCCTGGACGGAGCGAATAAGTGAAACCGGCGCGGCCGGCCTTCGCAGCTCATCGCGAAAACTCCGCCATCAGCCCGCCACCGCCGCGGAAAAAATTCTGCGGCGCTTCACGGTCACTGCCGTCAGTCCGGCAGCATCTCCCGCCGGCATCCTGCGTCCCGCCCGCCGATCACCGCGCCCGGCATTTTCGGCGGTGCGTTGGATTTGGAAATCCTGCATGCGCTGAAACAGCCCGAGCAGTTGCTCCGGCTGCGCATAGACCTCGAGCCCGCTGCGATCGAGGGCGACGAGCAGTTCGTGCGTGGCCTCCAGCGTCGAGAGGCAGCCCGGCTCCGGCTGGCGCTTGATCACGTAGCGGCTCGGCGCGGCGCCGGAAAACATGATGCGCGGCAGCCGTTGCAGGCTGAGGCTCAGGCGCAACATCGGCCGCACCTTGCGCCACGTCGCGTCGAGCAGGAAGACGACGAGCCGGCGCGATTCGGCCTGGACGCGGAGGGCCGCGAGTTCCGGGGAGTCCTGCCGCCCCGCCGACAAATCGGCCGCGTCGCGGCCCGGATAGAGCAGCACGGGGAAATTCCGGGGATCGTTGATCAACGCCTGCACGGCCTCGTGATCGTCGAAGCCGATGCCGATGTGCAGCTCGCTGTCACGCAGGCAGAGGTGCGTGAGGCGGCCGGTGTTGGCCTTCACCCGCTTGTGCTCATGCGGGTGCATGAGGAAAACGAACTTCGTCCGCGTCGGCATGGGCGTGATCGATCCGCACCAGCAATGGCGGGCCGGCCAGTAACAGCGGTAGCACATCGCGCGACTCATGGCCGCGCACGATTGCGATCCGCCCAGCGTCTGACCAGCGGCAAACGGCCCCGGCCGGGAATGTCTGGCCTCCCCGTTCGGCGGCGCCAATGCTCGGCTCGATCCCCCGCTGATTCCCCATGATCACCTACCTTTACGAAACCCTCCCGCGCGCCGGGAAGCCCGCCCGACGCTTTGAGATTCGCCAGTCAATCAAGGACGCGCCGTTGCAAAAGCATCCCGAGACCGGCGAGGCGATCCGCCGCTGCATCGTGCTCGGGCCGGATCCGTTTGTGCGCGCCGCGACGATCGAGCGGCCCGAGCCGCGGCCCGCGAAGCGCTCGCGCAAGCAGGCCGACCATCACGATCATCACGGTCACGATCACCACCACGACCACCATCATCACTGACGGGATTTCGCGGGGCCGCACCGGCGTGGCCGCCGGTCACGCGTTCCCGCCCTCGCGCCGCCCCCGGCCGCGATAGGCGGCGAGGAAAAGCGTCAGCACGGCCGCCATCGCCACCGCGAGTCCGCCCCAGAAGAGCGGCCAGCGCGTCGGGCTGTCGCCGGTGCATGCGGCGAACCACGCGCCCGCGCCCAGGTAGCCGAGCATGTTGCCCACCCCGCCATTGAGGAGCGAGAGCAGCGCCTGTGCGCGCACGCGCCACGCCGGATCGACGCGCTGGTCGAGGTAGATTTGCGCCGTGATTTGCACGAAGGTGAACGTCGCCCCGTGGACCGCGATGCCCGCGAGCAGCCCCCACGGCGTGCCGGTCGCGCTCAGCAGGTAGCGCACGACGCCAAACGAGAGCCCGAAAGAGATGATCCATTTCAGCCGCCACCGGGTCAGCAGCGTGCCGAGCATCATCATCGCCACGATCTCGCTAATCTGGCCGAGGCTCATCCATGCCACCGGGTGCGCAAAGCCGAGCGCCTCCAGATTCAGCGGCGTGTAGGGATAAAAGGCCGCCAGCGGGATCGTGAAGAGCACGGTCGTGAGATAGACCACGCGGTGGTCGCGGTTGCGCAGCAGCGAGAGCGCGTCGTAGCCGAGCCGCTGGGTCCACGTGAGGCCCGTCACGGCCCTGGGCGCCTCCAGGGCCGGAAGGCGGAACGTGAACGCGGCCACCACCAGCCACACCACCGCGCCCACGTAGCCCGCCATCGTCGAGCGATCCGCGCCGATCGCGCTCACGAGCAGGCAGCCGCCCATCCAGCCGATGGTCGCCATCGCGCGCACCGGGCCGAACTCCCGCTGCGCATCCGCCAGCCGTGCGAACACAATCGCGGAGCCGATGCTCCACGTGGGCGCCGAGCAGAACGCGTGCAGCTGGATGAGCGCCAGCACCACCCACGGGGAGGCCCCGTGGCCGATCGCCGTGCTCGCCGCGGCCATCGTGAACGCCGTTGCGAGCGCGAGGCCGCGCAGGACCTTCACCGGCGAGGCATGGCGGTCCGCCATCGCGCCGAAGAGCAGGGGCGAGACAAACGCCGCCAAGCCCGAAGTCGCGAAGGCATACGGCCGCAAGTGCGCCAGCCCGTGCGCGTCGAGCACGGTGCTGAGCGGCACGAACCACATGCCCAGCGCCGCGCCCTGCAGGAAAAAGAGCCCGATAATCCCGGCATACTCCGCGCGGCGCAAGGTGGTCAGCACGCGCGGAGCACACACGCCGCGCCCACGTGTTCAAGCCTCGGCGCAACCGGCACGGCGGCTCTTGCGCTGCGCCGCCGGCACGCCCAAGGTCAGCGCGCCCGCTTCCACCGCCCCGTGTTCCATCCTCCCATGAAAACCCGCCTCGCCCTCGTCACACTCTGCGCCCTCCCGCTCATTGCCTTCGCCGCCGACATTCCCTCCGCCGAGTGGCAGATCAAGACCGCGGTCCTCGCCGCCCCAAAGGCCGAGCGCGACGCCGCCACCGTGCTCGGCTACGACGCCACGGGCGCCGTCGTCACGCTCCGCAAGGGCACCAACAAGCTCATCTGCCTCGCCGACGACCCGAAGCAAAAGGGGTTCAGCGTCGCCTGCTACTACCAGGACCTCGAGCCGTTCATGGCGCGCGGCCGCGAGTTGCAGGCCCAGGGGAAGAAGGCGCCCGAAGTCACCAAGATCCGCGAGGAGGAGGTGAAAGCCGGCAAGCTCAAGATGCCCGATCGCAGCGTGCTCAATGTCACCACCGGCACGGTCAATGACGCCACCGGCGAGGTCACGGATCTCTACACGCGCTACGTCGTCTACATTCCCTACGCCACGCCGGAAACAACCGGCATCCCCCTCGCCCCCCTCACGCCCGGCGGCCCTTGGATCATGGATTCGGGCACGCACCGCGCGCACATCATGATCAATCCGCCCAAGCCGCCGAGCGCGGCTGACGCGGCGAAGAAGGCGGAGAAAAAGAAATAGCGCGCCCGCGCGCGGCTCCGCCGGCCGGCGAGGCTAACTCCGATTTTCCGGGGTTGCTGCCGCACCGCTTTTCCGAAGCGTGCCATGCCCCACCCAATCCCCCTCCTGCCCTCAACCATGAAATTCGAGACGCTCCAGTTGCACGCCGGCCAAGCCGCCGATCCCACCACCGGCTCCCGCGCCGTGCCGATCCACCAGACCACGGCCTACCAGTTCAAGGACTCGGCCCAGGGCGCGCGCCTCTTCGCGCTCCAGGAATTCGGCAACATCTACACGCGGCTGATGAACCCGACGACCGACGTCTTTGAGAAGCGCATCGCCGCCCTCGAAGGCGGCGTCGCCGCGCTCGCCACCGCGTCCGGCCACTCCGCCCAGTTCATCGCGATCAACAATCTCGCCTCGGTGGGCGACAACTTCGTCACCACGTCGCACCTCTACGGCGGCTCCTACAACCAATTCAAGAACGCCTTCAAGAACATCGGCGTCGAGGCGCGCTTCGCCGACGGCGTTAACGTCGCCAGCTTCGAGCCGTTGATCGACGCAAAGACCAAGGCGATCTACCTCGAGAGCATCGGCAATCCCGGCCTCACCGTGCCCGACTTCGAGGCCTTCGCCGCCCTCGCCAAGAAGCACGATCTCCCGATCATCGTCGACAACACCTTCGGCGCCGGCGGCGCCATCTGCCAGCCGCTCCGCCATGGCGCGCACCTCCTCGTCGAGTCCGCCACCAAGTGGATCGGCGGCCACGGCACCAGCATGGGCGGCGTCATCGTCGATGCCGGCACCTTCAACTGGGGCAACGGCAAGTATCCGCAATTCACCTCCCCGTCGCCGAGCTACCACGGCCTCGTGCTCAACAGCGTCTTCGGGATCGGCGGGCCGTTCGGGAATATCCAGTTCATCATCCGCTGCCGCATCGAGGGCCTCCGCGACTGGGGCCCGTGCCAGAGCCCGTTCAATTCGTTCCTGCTGCTCCAGGGTCTCGAGACCCTTTCGCTCCGCGTCGAGCGCACCTGCGACAACGCCCTCGGGCTCGCCCGCTGGCTCGCGGCGCACCCCGAGGTGACCGCGGTCAGCTACCCCGGCCTCGAAAACCACCCCACCCACGCCGCGGCAAAAAAATACCTCACGCGCGGTTTCGGCGGCGTGCTCTCCTTCCAGCTCAAGGGCGACCGCGCCCGGGCCGAGAAATTCGTGAACAGCCTCAAGCTCATCTCCCACCTCGCGAACGTGGGCGACGCGAAGACGCTCATCATTCACCCCGCCTCGACGACGCATTCGCAACTCTCCCCGGCGGAGCAACTCTCTGCTGGCGTCGCCCCCGGCGGCTTGCGCGTCTCCCTCGGCCTCGAGCACATCGACGACATCAAGGCCGACATCACCCAGGCGCTCCAAGCCTAGCCGATCAACGGGCCAACACGGGTGGCGCCGGCCACGACGCCACCCGGGCCGGCGAATGGCTTGCCTACGATCACACCCAATCCCGCACCTTCGCATCCATGTCCCCTCCCGCCTGCCCCGCCTGCACCCTCGAGGATGTCCTGAGCCACCCCGGCCACTGGGAGTGCGCCACGTGCGGCCATGAGTGGCCCAAGGAGGCGGCGCCCGAGGCGGCGCGCGTCGTGAAGGACGCGCACGGGACACCGCTCGCGGACGGCGACACGGTCGTCTTGATCAAGGACCTCAAGCTCCGCGGCGGCTCCGGCGTGCTCAAGGGTGGCACCAAGGCCAAGAACATCCGTCTCGTCGACGGCGACCACGACATCGACTGCAAGATCGACGGCGTGGCGATGGCGCTGAAGTCGTGCTTCGTGAAGAAGGCGTGAGCGGCGCGCCCGGCTTGCCGGCAGAGGATCGGGTTGCAGCGACCGGAGCAGGTCCGGCCTTGCGCGAAGCCCGTCTAATTGTCCGCCCGCGCCGCCGGGCGATTCACGGGACGCCGCCCCTGGCTTCAAAGTGGCGGAGCTGATGCAGCCCATCGCGCGCCTTCATTTCGCGCGACGGCGCTGACATCCCTCTCGACCCTTTTCGCGCGCTGCCCGACGCTGCCCACATCATGACCACAACCCGTCGTGATTTCGTCAAGTTCGCCGGCGTCGCGGCCGCCCTCGGCGCCGCCCGAACCACAGCCGCCGCCGCTCCCGCTTCCAGCCCGGCTGACCGCCCCCGCTGGGCGCGCCTCGCGACTCAGCTAGCGAATCCCGTGCTCGGCGCGCTCGCGGCCCGCCGACTCAAGGCCACCATGCCCATCGAGGCCGCGCCCAAGGCCCGCAACCGCGCCGAGGTCACGCACCTCGAGGCGCTCGGCCGGCTGCTCGCGGGGCTGGCGCCGTGGCTCGAGCTCGGGGGCGACGAATCACCTGAAGGCCGCGAGCGCGCCCGCCTCGCCGCCCTCGCCCGCGCCGCCATCGATGCCGGAACGGATCCGCGCTCGCCGGACTTCATGAATTTCACCCGCGAGCGCCAGCCGCTCGTCGACGCGGCGTTCCTGGCACAGGCGTTCCTCCGCGCACCGGTCGAGCTCTGGCAGAAGCTCGAGCCGCGCGTGCGCGCCAACGTCGTCGCCGCCCTTAAGTCCTCGCGCCCGATCAAGCCCGGCGAAAACAACTGGCTGCTCTTCGCCTCGATCATCGAGGCCTTCCTCCAGCGCGCCGGCGAGGCGCGCGACGACGCCCGGCTTTTCGACGGACTCCGCAAGCACCGCGACTGGTATGTCGGCGACGGCATGTATGGCGACGGGCCGGAGTTCCACTGGGACTACTACAATTCCTTCGTGATCCAGCCCATGCTCATCGAGACGCTCGACGTCGTGGGCGACGAGGCGCCGGAATGGAAAACCTTCCGCACGCGCGCTCGCGAGCGCCTCACGCGCTGGGCCGCCGTGCAGGAACGGCTTGTCGCGCCCGACGGTTCCTTCCCCGTCATCGGCCGCTCGATCGCCTATCGCTGCGGGGCGTTCCAAGGCCTCGCGCTCGCCGCGCTCCACCGTGCGCTCCCGCCCGAAGTGACGCCAGCGCAGGCACGCATCGCGCTCACCGCCGTGATTCGGCGCACATTGGAAGCGCCGGGCACCTTTGACGCCCAAGGTTGGCTACGCATCGGCTTGGCCGGACACCAACCGGGACTCGGCGAGACCTACATCTCCACCGGCAGTCTTTACCTGTGCAGCGTCGCGCTGCTGCCGCTGGGCCTGCCCGCGGCCGATCCGTTCTGGTCCGCGCCGGCGTCACGCACGACCTGGGAGAAAGCCTGGGCGGGCGAAAACCTACCCGCCGATCACGCGATCAAGAGCCCGCGGTAGCTGCGTATCGGCGGCGGAGGGCCTGAGCTACGGCGTGTCGTCGAGTTTCGGCGCTTCGTCGCAGGACCCGCGCGCGACGTTCTCGATCAATGCCATCTGCAACCCGCAGAACATGGCCCGCCTCGAGGTCTGCGGGCAGGAGGAGCTCGCCCGCCTGCTAAAGGACGGCGTCACCGCCGACGAACTCGCCAAGGCCCGCCAGGGCTACCTCGAGGCGCTCAAGGTCGCCCGCTCCGGCGACACCGCGATCCTCGGCTCGCTCGCCAATTACCGCCACCTCGGCCGCACGATGGCGTGGCAGACGGACTACGAGAACAAGGTCAACGCGCTCACCCCCGGGCCGTGAACGACGCGCTGCGCAAGCACCTCGATCCGGCAAAGCTCGTCGTCGTGATCGCCGGCGATTTCGCGGCGAAAAAGTAGCGGACCTTTTCCGGCCATTTGCCGGATGATCTACGCATCCTTGCGTAGGTCGCCGTTCGCGTGCTTGCAGGCCGGCGAACTGGCCCGCTTCGTGGCCGCGGCATGATTTCTTCTCGCGCTCGTTTCCCCATACCCGCACTCCACACCTTCGGTCGCGCCGGCGCGCTGCTGGCACTCGCGTTGTCACCGCTCGCCGCCGCCGATCCGCTCAAGCCCGGCGAGCCCGTCGTGCTCAAGCTCACGAGTGATCGCGAGGGCGCGCTGCGCGAGTCGCCCGTCATTTTGCTGCCGACCATCTACCTCGATCTCGGCGTCGCTGGCAAAGTCAGCGCGCTCAAGCAGGGCGGCTCCGGCACCGCGAAGGCCAAGGCCGCGTGGGCCACGGGCGGCATCGACAAGGCGTTTGTCCAGGGGCTCGCGCAAAAAATCCAGGACGACCTCGCCGCCAAGCTCCGCGCCGCCGGCTACACCGTGAAGCTCTACGCCGACCTGCAGGATCGCGAGGGCATCAAGAACGCCGCGCGCCGCGACCCGAACCCCGCGTGGGGCGTGCCCCTCGCCACCAGCGACGTGATCGGCTGTCTCGCCCTCACCGCGGCCCCGAGCGACGCGCAGGCGTTTAAGATCGGTTTCCGCGGCGCGATCTTCGATCAGTTCATGAGCCGCGGAAGAAGCACCCTCGGCGAAGGCACGATTTTCATCCCGACCTACACGTTCATGGCGCCGCAGGCCTGGGCCACGACGGAGCGTGGCTACAAGCGCGTCACCGCGACCGCCAACGTCGCGCACGGCATGAATCTCAGCAGCGCCAGCCTCCGCGTCCTCACCGAAAAGGGCGGCTGGGGTGGCATCGGGACCAAGGAACAGGTGATCAACATCGGCGAAAAAGTCGGCGATCTCACCGCCAAGGACACCACGGACAATTTGGGCAACACTATCAGCGCCGCCCTCGGCACGCTGCTCGGCACCGCCAGTATCAAGGGCGCCTCCGGCTACTACCACCTTGAGGTCGATCGCGCCGCTTACGAGGCCGCTGTGCTGCGCGGTGCCTTTGCCTTCAACGACGCCATCGCAGCAACCGTGAAGAAAAAGTAGCCGCGGCCCGCGGCGCCCCTACGCTGCATGGCGCATGAACCTCGTCGTCCTCGACGGCTACGCCCTCAACCCCGGTGACCTCAGCTGGGACGCCCTCCGCGCCCTCGGCCCCTGCACCATCCACGATCGCACGGCCGCGGCCGACATCGTCGCGCGCGCGAAGGACGCGACCCTCGTCCTCACCAACAAGACGCCGCTGCGCGCCGATACGATCTCGCAGCTGCCCGCGCTCCGCTGCATCAGCGTCCTCGCCACGGGCCACAACGTGGTCGACTCCGCCGCCGCCCGCGCGCGCGGCATCCCGGTCTGTAACGTCCCCACCTACGGCACGCGTTCCGTCGCGCAGCACACGCTGGCGCTCATCCTCGAGCTCACCAACGGGGCCGGCCACCACGGCCAGACCGTGCGGGGCGGCCGCTGGGCTGTGTGCGCCGACTGGTGCTACTGGGATCGGCCGCTCCGGGAGCTCGACGGGCTCACGCTCGGCATCGTCGGCTGGGGCCGCATCGGTCGCGCCGTCGCCGAGCTCGGGCGCGCCTTCGGCATGAAAATCCTCGCCCACTCGCGCGGCGACACCCCCGGCGCCGAGCGCGTGCCGCTCGACGATCTGTTCCGCCGGAGCGACATCGTCTCGCTGCATTGCCCGCTCACGCCCGAGACCCAGGGCATGGTCAACGCCGCGCGCCTCGCGCTCATGAAGCCCGACGCGCTCCTCGTGAACACCAGCCGCGGCCCCCTGATCGTCGACGCCGATCTCGCCGCCGCGCTCAATGCCGGCCGACTCGCCGGCGCCGCCGTCGATGTGCTCTCCGCCGAGCCGCCGCCCGCGAGCAATCCCCTGCTCACCGCGAAAAACTGCCTCGTGACACCGCACCTCGCCTGGGCCACCCGCGCGGCCCGCGCGCGGTTGATGGAAACCACCGTCGCCAACGTCCGCGCCTTTCTGGCCGGCACGCCGCAGAACGTGGTGAATCCGTAGCCGGAGCCCGACCTCACGGGACCCCACGGCTCGAGTCGTAGCCGCGGGCCTTCCATCCTATGCGAGCACCAGCGGCCCGCCGGCGCAGAGGTCCTTTTTCCCAAAGGTCTCGATCCGGTGGCCCACGCCGTGCGCGAGCGCGAGGTGCAGGCGGTTGTGCGGGACCTTGTCAAACTTGAGCGCCCGGCCCATCTCGAAGCCGAAGCCGCCGCCGACGAGGACGAAGGGGATGTTGTCGAGCGTGTGGCTGTTGCCCTTGCCGAGTTCGTTGGTCCACACGATCAGGGTGTGGTCGAGCATCGAGCCCCCGCCGCCGGGCTCGGGCGTCGCGGCGAGCTTGTCGGCGAGGTAGCGCACCTCGCCGGCGAACCACGTGTTGATCTTGATGAGTTTTTCCTGCGCGACCTCGTCCTTGTCGGGCTCATGCGAGAGGCCGTGGTGGCCGTCGCTGATGCCGAGCCAGTTCATGCGGGCGCCGCCGACGGACTTGGTGTATTGCAGCGTGGCGACGCGGGCCATGTCGTTGGCGAGCGAGTTCACGAGCAGGTCGATCTGCATGCGGCTGAGCCGCGGGACATGGTCGTTTTGCTCGGCGGCGACGCCACGCTCGAGCTCCGGCGGCGCATGCCGGAACGCTGCGCCCGTGCCGTCGGCCAAGTCGCGCTCGAGCTGGCGCACGAGCGTCTCGTGCTCGTCGAGCATGCGGCGGTCCTCGGCGCTCACGAGGCCGCGCACGCGCCCGAGCTCGGCGCGGAGCGGGTCGAGCACGCTGCGGAGGCTCTCGCGGTCCTTGGTGCGGCCGTAGAGCTTCTCATACATCTGGTAGGGATCAGAGATGGGCGCGACGGGCTTGCCGGAGCCGGCGTAGGACATGCGCGTCCACGGGTCGGCGCGGTCCTGCACGCCGACGCCAAACTCCAGCGAACCGAACCGCGTGCGCGTGTTCGCCTGCGACTGGAAAAAGTTCTTGATCTCCTGATCGATTGAGATGCCGCTGGCCCAGCCGGCGGGGACGCCCGAGCCGCCCATGATATTACCCGGCAACAGCTCGATGGCCGTGAGCAGGCAGCTCATGCCGCGCATGTGGCCGTCGCCATCGCCGCGGATGCGATTGGAGACGCCTTGCAGCGTCAGCATGCGCTCGCGATGCGGGGCGAGCGGCGCGAGGATTTTCTTGAGCGTGAACGCGCGGCCGGCCTCGTCGGGCCAGAACTCGGTGGGGATCGTGCCATTGGGCGAGAAGACGACGATGAGCCGCTGCCTGGGCCGTGTCGGCGCGGCGAGCGCGAGGCTGGGCAACCCGGTGATGAACGGCAGCACCGCGGCGGAAAGCCCGGCTCGTTTCAGGAAGGCGCGGCGATGGAGGCGGTTCATGGGCGAGGCGCGGTCTGGCTGGAAGCAAGGAGCGCCGGGGCCGGCGCGCCGAGGGCGCCAAAGGTGGCGACCTCGGCGAGGAGCTTTGGCAAGTTGAAGCCGGAGGCGACAAAAGAATCGCGCAGGCGGGCGAGCGTGTCGGGGCCGTAGGCGCGGGCCGGTTGTTTCACGAAGTGGTGGAAGAGCTGCTCGACAAACGCGAGTTGCGCGCGCTCGTCGCTGGCGGCGAATTCCGCCACGTCGCGCGCGCCGCCGAAGCGCACCGCCGTGCGGTCGTCGGCGAGGAACTCGCTCACGGCGTCAATCGGCCGGCCCTTCTCCTCGCGGCGGAAGCGGCCCGCGGCGTCATACCACTCGAGGCTGAAGCCGAGCGGGTTGATGACCGAATGGCAGCCCTGGCAGTCGGCGCCGCGCGTGAGGCGCGTGACTTTCTCGCGCATCGTGAGTCCCGCCTCAAACTGCGCCTCGTCAAACGCGACCGCCATCGGCGGCGATTTCAGCCGGCGGCCCACGACGCTGCGCGTGAGGAACACCCCGCGGTGGATCGGCGAGCTCGCGGCCTTGTAGCTGTGCGCCGCCAGCAGGTAGGGATGGGTGAGCACGCCCGCGCGCTCGCCCGCCGGCGCGGCCACTCGCGCGAAGCGGCCATCCGCCGGCGCGGGCAGGCCATAGAAGCGCGCGATGCGGTCGTTGGCGATCAGGTAGTCGGCCTTGAGCAACTCACGGAAATCGCCGGTTCCGCCCCACGCGATCCTGTCGATGAAAAGATCGAGCGAGGTGCGGAGGTCGTCGATCAGCGCGGCATCGAAGCCGGGGAACAGCGCCGCGTCCTTGCCCAGGTCCTCGACATACCGGATCTGCAGCCATTGGTGGAAGAACTCGCGCAGCTTGGCCCGCGTGCGCGGATCGCCGGTCATCCGCGCCGCGTGCGCCGCGATCTGCTCCCGCGTGCGCAGCTCGTCCGCCGAGGCGGCGGCTGCGAGCGGCGCGTCGGGCACGGAGTCCCAGAGGCCGAACGACAGCCGCGACGCCACCGTCGCGGGCGACGGCACATCGACGTAGAGGAATTGCGGGGACTTCAGCGCGAGGAGCACGGCATGCCGCAAAGCGGCCTCGGGCTCGGCGCCCGCGGCGAACCAGCGCCCGACAAAGCGCGCCCGCTCCTCGTCCGCGAGCGGGCGGCGAAACGCGGCGGCCACAAAGCGGGCGGCGAAGGCCTCGGCTTTCTGCGCGCGCTGGGGATCGCCGGCCCGCGTGCCGGCGAGGCGATCGAGGCGTTTCTCGACGTGGCTGGCGACCTCGAGCGCCGCGGCGGTGGCGGCTTCGTCCCAGCTCTTCGAGACGGTCGTGCCGCGCTCGTAGCCGAAGCTCGCGTCGTCCGCGGGAAAGCGCGTCGCCACGACGAAGGTGGGCGCGGTCCGCGCGGTGGACAGGTTGCGCGCCGGGATTGGGCGCTCGCTGCCGTGCGGGGGTTTCCAGCGCAGCGAGATGGCCGGGACGACCGGCGAGCCGGCCTTCTCCGCCAGCGCCCACCAATCAATCGCGATTGGGTAGCGGCGGCCACCGAGGAGACGCACGGTCACGCGATGGTCGGGCTCGGTGGGCGTCGAGACGTTGATGTCGAGCGTGGGCGGCGAGCCGGCGCGCCCGTCGGGCTCGGCGTTGATCCAGACGCGGACGCTGTTGGGCGTGCGGATGACGAATTCATGATCGCCCGTCTCGTCGGCGAGCAGGGTGCCGCGCCACTGGGCGGAAAACCCGGCCGGTTCCCGCGAATTGGGCGTGGGGGGGCGGTCGATTGGGGGAAGCGCGAGGCGCGCGCGGAGCCCGCCGTTCTCGGGAAAGGTGAAGTCGACCACTGGATCGGTGCCGCGATGGGCCAGCTTCGCGGGATCGAAGCGGCCGCGTTGGGCGACGTTGTAGTATGTCGCGGCAAGGCCGGTGGCATCCTCCGTCGCGGGCAGCGCGGCGGAGTTGGCATCGGCGGTAGCCGGCCCGACCTGCCGCAACAAGTCGGCGACGGCGATGGCATATTGACGGCTGGTGAGGCGCGCGAGTTCGACGCGGGCCGGATGATTCCGCGCCTGCGCGACGGGCGAGTAGAACGCGTCGTAGACAAAGGCCGCCACCGCCTCCGCCTCAACGGGAGCCAGCGACTCGGGCTTGTCCTCGGGCATGTTCGCCGCGACGTAGCGCGCGAGCTTGGCCTGCGACCAGTCGCCGTGCAGCGGGTCGGCGTATTTGCCGGCCACGCCCTGGCCCCGTTCACCGTGGCAGGTCGCGCACTGGGCGGCGTAGATCCGCGCACCGCTCGGCGGCGTTGAGGCCGACGGACCACTGCACGCAGCCAGCAGCGCGGCGCCGGCGGCACTGCCGAAGAGCCGCGCTGCAGCCGGAATTCTCATGCCGCCGCCGGCTTCCGGCGCAGCCCCTGGCCCCAAAGCCGCAGGCGATCGAGCCACAGGTAGACGACCGGCACCGTGTAAAGGGTGAGAACCTGGCTCACCATCAGCCCACCCACGATCGCGAGGCCGAGCGGCTGGCGCATCTCGACGCCCTCGCCGGTCGCGAGGACGAGCGGCAGCGCCCCGAGGAGCGCGGCAAAGTTGGTCATCAGGATCGGGCGCAAGCGCATCCGGGCCGCCTCGTAGATCGAGTCGCGCGGGCTCGCGCCCGTGCGCCGCTCCATATCAATCGCAAAGTCGATCATCAGGATGGCGTTCTTCATGACGATGCCGATGAGCAGGAACAGGCCGAGCAGCGCGATGAGCGAGAACTCCGTGCCGGTGAGCTTTAGCGCGAGGAAAGCCCCCAGACCCGCCGAGGGCAGCGTGGAGAGAATCGTGAGCGGATGCACCAAGCTCTCATACAGGATGCCGAGCACAAGGTAGACCGCGACCAGCACTCCCAGGATTAGCAACGGTTGCGTTTGGATGCTCGTCTGGAACGAGCTGAACGAGCCGAGCATCCGCGCCTGCACCGTCGAAGGCAGGAGGATTTTCGCGAGCGCCTGATCGATCGCGGCGAGGCCCTGCTCAAGCGAGACACCCTCGGCGAGGCCGAAGCCGACGCTCTCCGCCGCAAACTGCGCCCGGTGGCGCACGCGGTCCTCCGTCTGCGCATAGGCATGGCGGGTGAAGGCCGAGAGCGGGACGCGCGTGCCGTTGGCACCGATGACCGTGACCTTGTCGAGCACGACCGGGTCCGAGGTATACTGCGGCTCCAGCTCCATGATCACACGGTATTGGTTCAGCCGGTCGTAGAGCGTCGCGACCGGGCGCTGGCTGAACGAACTGTTGAGCACCTGCGAGACCATCTGCATGTCGACGCCCAGCCGCCGCGCCGCCTCACGGTCGATCTGGAGGCGGAGGACCTGCGCGCCGGCCTCGGAGCGGGCGTCCACATCGGTCAGCTCGGGCAGGTCCTGCAGGGCGGCGCCGATCCGCGGCGCCCACTGGCGAATCAGCTCGAGCTCCGACGAGAGGATCGAGAGATCGTAGGAGGTGTTGTCCGACATGCGCGGGCCGTCGATGTCCTGCGCGCCATAGAGGTAGAGCGACGAACCCGCGGTGGGCGGGGCCGCGGCGCGGATGCGGTTGGCGACATCGGTGGCGGAGACCTTGCGCTCGGCGAGCGGCTTGAGGCGCACGGTCATCTTTGCGTTGTTGATGCCGGAGGTGCCGCCGGAGGTGCCGATCACATCCTGCACCGCGGGGTCCGCCATGATGATGCGCCGGTAGATCTCAATCTTCGGCTGCATGACCTGGTAGGAGAACGCATCGTCGCCGCGCGCGAAGGCGTGGAGCGTGCCCGTGTCCTGCATCGGCAAGAAGCCCTTCGGAAGCTTGAGGTAGAGCGAGACGTTGAGCGCAATCGTGCCGAGGAGCACGATCAGGGTGAGCGTGGCGTGGTTGAGGACCCAGCCAAGCGAACGCGCGTAGATCGACTTGATGCCCTCGAAGGCGCGCTCCGTCGCGTGCAGGAAGCCGCCGGCGTGCGGCGCGTGCGCGGGCTTCAGCCATCGCGCGCAGAGCGCGGGCACGAGCGTGAGCGACACGGCGAGCGACACCCCCATCGCGATCACGAGCGTGATGGAGAACTCCCGGAAAAGCCGCTCGACGAGCCCGCCCATGAACAGGATCGAGACGAACACCGCGACGAGCGAGAGGTTCATCGCCAGCAGCGTGAAGCCAACCTCGCGCGCGCCGAGCAGCGTCGCGCGCAGCGGCGAGAGCCCGCGGTCGATGTGGCGCGAGATGTTCTCCATGACCACAATCGCATCGTCCACGACGAGGCCCGCGGCGACGATGAGCGCCATCAGCGAGAAGTTGTTCAGCGAGAACCCGAGCAGATACATGAACGAGAACGTGCCGACGACTGACACCGGAATCGCGAGGCAGGGGATGACCGAGGCGCGCGCGTCGCCAAGGAAGAGGAACACCACGAGCATCACGAGGGCGGTCGCGATGAGGAGCGTCCGTTGGGACTCGTGGAGCGTCGCGCGGATGCCAGGCGAGCGGTCCATTGTGACCGCGAGGTCCGCGTCCGCGGGCAGGAGGGCGCGGAGACCGGGGAGCTGGGCGTTGATGGCGTCGATGGTCTCGATGATGTTGGCACCTGGCTGGCGGCTGATGTTGAGCAACACCGCGGGACGGTCGTTATGGAAGCCCATGCTGTAGCGGTCCTCCATCGAGTCGGAGATTTTTGCCACGTCGCCGAGCCGCACCGGCGCGCCGTCGCGGTAGCGGACGATGAGCGACTCGTATTCCGCGGCGCGGCGGAGCTGGCTGCTCACCTGCACCTCCCACTGGCGCGGGCCGTCCTCGACCGTGCCACGGGGGCGGATGGAATTCGTCGCGGCGATCGCGCGGCGCACCTCGTCGAGCGAGATGCCATGGTGGGAAAGCGCGTGCGGGTTGAGCTGCACGCGCACCGCCGGCAGCGAGGCCCCGCCGATCTGGACCTCTCCGACGCCGTCGATTTGGGAGATTTTCTGGCCGAGGATGGTGGCGGCGAAATCGTAGAGGACGCTCGGCGCGAGGTTGGGCGAACTGAGGGCCAGCGCCATGATGGGCGCGGCGGCGGGGTTTGATTTGCGGAAGGACGGGCTGCTCGGCATGCCCGCCGGGAGCTCGCTGCGCGCGGCGTTCAGCGCGGCCTGCACATCGCGCGCCGCGGCGTTGAGATCCCGGCCGAGGGCAAACTCCAGCGTGATGCTCGTCGAGCCCTGGCGGTTCTCCGAGTAGATGCCATGCACGCCGGAAATCGCGCCGAGCGCACGCTCGAGCGGCGAGGCGACGGTGGTCGCCATCGTGTCCGGGCTGGCGCCCGGCAGCGACGCGCTGACGCGGATCGACGGGAAATCGACCTGGGGCAGCGGCGACACCGGCAACAACCCGTAGGCGAGGGCGCCGACGAGCACGAGCGCCACGGCAATCATGATGCTCGCCACCGGGCGGCGGACGAAAGGCCGCGAGAGGTTCACGCGGTCGCTCCCTTCACGGCGCCGCTGGGCGCGGGCGCCGGGCGCTTCACCTTGGCGCGCTGCGCGAGGCGGTCGAAGAAGAGATAGACCACGGGCGTGGTGAACAACGTGAGCACCTGGCTCACGAGCAGGCCGCCCACCATCACGAGCCCGAGCGGCTGGCGCAGCTCCGCGCCCGAACCCGAGGAGAACATGAGCGGCAGCGCGCCGAAGAGCGCCGCGAGCGTGGTCATCAGGATCGGCCGGAAGCGCAGGAGCGCGGCCTGCTTGATCGCCTCGCGAGGCGATAGCTTGTCCCGGCGCGCGGCCTCCAGCGCGAAGTCCACCATCATGATGCCGTTCTTCTTCACGAGGCCGATCAGCAGCACAACGCCGATGATCGCAATCATGTCGAGGGGCCGGCCGGTGACCCACAGCGCGAGCAGCGCGCCGAGCGTCGCGGAGGGCAGCGTCGAGAGAATCGTGATCGGGTGAATGCTGCTCTCGTAGAGGATGCCGAGCACGATATACATGGTGACGACGGCGGCGAGGACGAGCCAGAGCGTGCTGCCCAGCGACGCGCGGAACGCGTGCGCCGCGCCCTGAAACCGCAGGTCGATCGCCGCGGGCACGCCGAGCTCGCGCGCGGCGCGCTCGATGGCGGCGACCGCATCGCCGAGCGAGCGGCCACCGGCGAGGTTGAACGAAATCGTGACGGCGGGGAACTGGCCGACATGGTTGATGAGAAGCGTGGTCGGACGCTCGCTCACCCGCGCGACGCTTGAGAGCGGGATGGGCCGCCCGGCGCGCGTGCGCACAAAAATGGTCGTGAGCGCCTGCGGACCGGCGGCCAGCCGCGGATCAACCTCGAGCACGACGCGATACTGGCTCGCCTGCGTGAAGAGCGTCGAAACCTGCCGCTGCCCGAACGCGCTGTAGAGCGCCTCGTCGATGTCCGCCACCGTCACGCCGAGGCGGCTCGCGGCGTCGCGGTCAATTTCAAGGAAGGCCTGCAGGCCCTCGTTCTGGAGGTCGCTCGCGACATCCGAAAGCGCGGGCAGGCCCTGCAGATGGTTGACGAACTCGCCGCTCCACTCGTGCAGCAGCTTCTCGTCGGGGCTGGTAAGCGTGAACTGGAACTGTGTGCGGCTGACGCGATCCTCGATCGTGAGCTCTTGCACGGGCTGGAGGTAGAGGGCGATGCCCGGGATCGCACGGGCGCGCTCCCGGAGGCGATCAATGATCGCAAACGCCGTGTCGCGGCGCTGCCCGTGGGGCTTCAGGTTGATCAACATGCGGCCGCTGTTGAGCGTGGCGTTCGTGCCGTCGACACCGATGAACGACGACAGGCTCTGCACCGCGGGGTCCTCGAGAATCATCGCCGCGAGGGCCTGCTGGCGCTCCGACATCACCGTGAATGAGACCGACTGCGGCGCCTCCGTGACCGCCTGGATCGCGGAATTGTCCTGCAGGGGAAAGAAGCCCTTCTTCACGAGGAAGTAGAGCCCGGCCGTGAGCGCCATCGTGCCGACCGTGACACCGAGCGTGAGCCGCTGGCGGTCGAGGACCCAGTCGAGCATCACGGCGTAGCGCTCGATCACGGCGTCGAGGAAGCCGGGCTTGGCGTGGCCGTGCGCGGCGGGCTCGGGCAGCATGCGCGCGCACATCATCGGCGTGAGCGTGAGCGAGACGATCAGCGAAATCAGGATCGAGACGGCGAGCGTAATCGCGAACTCGTGGAAGAGCCGGCCCACCACGTCGCCCATGAAGAGCAGCGGGATCAGCACGGCGATGAGCGAGACCGTGAGCGACACGAGCGTGAATCCGATTTGTGCGGCGCCCTTGAGCGCGGCCTCCATCGGCGAGGCGCCCTGCTCGCGGTAGCGCGCGATGTTCTCAAGCATCACAATCGCGTCGTCGACGACGAAGCCCGTCGCGATCGTGAGCGACATCAGCGTGAGGATGTTGAGTGAGTAGCCGGCGAGATACATCACCCCAAACGTGCCGATCAACGAGAGCGGCACCGCGATGCTCGGGATGATCGTGGCGGCGAAGTTGCGGAGGAACAGGAACGTCACGAGCACGACGAGGCCGATGGCGAAAATCAGCTCGTGCTGCACGGAGCGCACGGAGGCGCGGATGCTCTGCGTGCGATCCGTGAGCACGGCCATCTCGACGGAGGCCGGCAGCGCGGCGGAGAGCTGGGGCAGCAGGGCCTGCACGCGGTCGACGACCTCGATGACGTTGGCACCGGGCTGGCGCTGGATGTTGACCAGCACCGCCGGGGCGTTGTCGGCCCACGCGGCGAGCCGGCGATCCTCGGCCGCGTTGACAATGGTGGCGACATCCCCGAGCCGCAGCGGCGCGCCGTCGCGCCAGGCGACGATGAGCTTGCGGTATTCCTCGACGGACCGGATCTGGTCGTTCGCGTCCATGAGGATGGAACGGAGCGGGCCGTCGAAGACGCCCTTGGGGCCGTTGACGCTGGCGGCGCCGATGGCGGCGCGCACATCGGCGAGATTGAGGCCCCGGGCGGCAAGCTCGCCCGGGTTGACCTGCACGCGCACGGCCGGGCGCTGGCCGCCGGCGAGGCTCACCATGCCGACGCCGGGGATCTGCGCGAGTTTCTGCGCGACGCGGGTGTCGACGAGATCGTGCACCTGCGGCAATGGCAGGGCGACGGAAGTGACGGCCAGGGTGACGATGGGCGTGTCAGCGGGGTTGACCTTGCGATAGATCGGCGGGGCCGGGAGGTCGTTGGGAAGGAGGTTGCTCGCGGCGTTGATCGCGGCCTGCACCTCCTGCTCGGCGACGCCCATCGAGATCGAGAGCGAAAACTGGAGCGTAATCACCGAGGCGCCGCCGGAGCTGGCGGAGGACATCTGGTTGACGCCGGGGATCTGGCCGAAGCGGCGCTCGAGCGGCGCCGTGATCGCGCTGGCGGTGACCGCCGGGCTGGCGCCGGGATAAAACGTGAAAATCTGAATCGTCGGGAAATCCACCTGCGGCAGCGCCGCGACCGGCAGGAGCCGGTAGGCCAGCACGCCGGAGATGAGCAACGCGACCATCAGCAGGCTGGTCGCCACGGGCCGCAAAATGAACGGACGAGAGGGGCTCATTTCCCGTCCTGCTTCTTCTTGCCCTTGCCGCCGCGCTCGCCGCCGGATTTTGGCGCGGGCGGGGGATTCTTGTTCGGATCCTCGGCGAGGATCGTCACGACACGCCCCTCGCGCAGGCGATCGAGGCCCTCGAGGATGACGACGTCGCCGCTCGCGAGGCCCTTGGTGATGACCTGGACCTGATTCTCGGATGGGCCGAGACCGACCTCGCGGACGGTGGCCTTGCTCTCGGCGCCGACGATGTAGACGTAGTTGCCGCGCGAGCCGAACTGCACGCCGACCGCGGGGATGACGAGCGCGTCCTTGAGCGTGCGGACGCGGAGGCGGACGTTGACGAACTGATTCGGGAAGAGCTTCTCGTCGGTGTTGGGAAACTCGGCCTTGAGACGCAGCGTGCCGGTCGCGAGGTCGATCTGGTTATCGACGGTGCGGAGCGTGCCGGTGGCGAGGATGCCGCGCTCGTTGCGGTCCCAGGCCTCGACATGGAGGGTCTCGCCGGCGCGAATCGGCTCGACCACCTTTTGCAGCTCGACCTCGGGCACGGTGAAGGTGACCGTGATCGGGCGGGTCTGCGTGATGGTCACGAGTCCGCCGGCATCGCCGGTGCGGACCATGTTGCCGGCGTCGACCTGGCGCAGGCCGAGCCGGCCGGCGATGGGAGCCTCGATGCGGGTGTAGTCGAGCTGGCGGCGCGCGTCATCCACGCGGGCCTTTTCCGCGGCGAGCATGCCCTCGCGCTCGGCGACGAGCGCCTGCTGGGCCTCAAGCTGCTGGAGCGTGACAAGAGTCTGCTGGTGGAGCTGCTTGAAACGCTCAAGGTCGGACTTGGCCGTGCGCACCTGCGACTGCGACTGGAGAAAGGCGCCCTCCATCTGCGCGAGGCGGAGACGGTAGGGCTCAGGATCGATCTCGGCGAGCAGCTGCCCCTGCTGGACTTCCTGCCCCTCGGAGAAATGGACCTTGATAAGCTGGCCGTCGACCCGGCTGCGCACAACGACGGTGTTGAGGGGCACCACGGTCCCGATGGCCCGGAGATGGATGGCGACGTCCTGCTTTTTCGCGGCCTCGGCGCGAACCGGGACGGCCATGTTGCGGTCGCGCGAGCGAAAGGAACCATAGGCAGACTGCCGGGCCGGCGCCGCCTGCTGGGCAAAATACCAAGCGCCGCCGCCGAAAACGATGGCGGCCGCGGCATAGATGAACCAGCGGCGGCGGGAACGGGAGGGGGTGGACATGCGGAAATCGTGCTAAGGACGGGGAACGTGCGGGCGCCAGACGACCAAGGCAGGGACGGCGTTGCTAGGAAATTCGCTACATTCCGCCCGGCCGGCACACCCCTCTTGACACTACCCTATCCCGGGCACTAGCCCGGCCCCACCTCAATGCCGGTCCGAAGGCAGCGGGAACGGCCGGCCCTTGGCGGGCACGGCTTCGGCGAGTTTCTTCATCGCGTCTGTGGCCCACGGGCGGCCGAAGAATGCGCCCTGCTTCACGAACTCGTTCGTCAGCCGGCCTTCAAAGGGGGCGCCCGCAGCGGGGATCTCCGTGTCGACCAGCACGGCGTCGGGGATCAGGGTCAGCCCCCTGCCCTGCTCCGCGTGCGGGATCGGCAGGCCGTTGGGCCCGATCTTGAAGCGAAAGATGCGGACCGGCTTGCGGTCGATGATCCAAGTGATCTTCCAGTCGCCGGGGTGGTCATTCGTGAAGATCTTGCTCGGGGGGTTCGTCGGGCTCTTGGGGCCCCAGTGGAGCGGGAGCACAAAGCTCCGCCGCACGAAGCCGAGGCGCTCGGTGTATTTCGGGCCGGACTTGAAGTATTTGTCGGCCGCGCGGTCGGAGTGCTGCACCGTGAACTTGCCGGCTAGATCGCCTCCGCCCATCGAATCCTGCATGACCGAGTTCCCCGGCACCATCATCTCGATTTCCTTGCCGTTGACCTCCACGCGCAGGCGGCCGAAGGCCGGGTTGTCGGAGCCCTCGTTCTCGCAGTAGTTCACGGTGAGCTCGACGACGCGGTCCGAGTAGTAACCCGTGGGCACCTGCGTGTAGCTGAAGTTCTGCACGTCGCGGAAAAACAAGATCGAGGAGAGCACCTCGGCGTGGCGGTTGACGTAAAACTGGTCGCAACCGGGATCACGCTGGCCGACGGCGCCGCGCTCGGTCGTGACCTTGCGCACGTCGACCTTGCAAGTGCGGGCGAGGTGCTCGCGGTCCGTGCGCCCGTCGATGTAATAGACCTCGACATCCATCTGGCCGTCCTCGCGGATGCGCGGCTGGTCGCGCCAGAAGCCAACGATCGTCATGCCGATTTTCTTTCCCCCGCGCATGACGTCGAAGCCATCGGCGTTGTATTCGGCCAGCACGCGGCCCGCCTTCTTGACGACAAACTTCCACCCCGAGCGCGCGGGGATGGCGTCGCCGAGGACGCGGACGTTGGCGAGCAGGACCCATTCGCCCACGGGCTTGTTGTCGGGAAAGGTCTCGTAATTCTTGCACTCGAGCCAGGTGAAGCCGTCGTCGAACCGAACGCCGGCGGGGAGTTGCGCGAAGAGCGAAGTGCTCAGAACCATAAGACTGAAGGTGAGGCGGGTGAGGATGGTCATGCCGAAGTGCGAAATTACAGGTCCGTTGAGAAGGCGGCAACACCGCCGCAGGGCCGGGCAAGAAGAAGCCGCGCTTTTCGGATCCGCCCGCGCCACGTGCCGGGCGCAACGAGGTCAGATATTTGACCCTTCCATGATGGTCCCCGCGAAACCCTTCTTCGGCGCTGCCTTTGGCGCGATCGGAGCCGGCACCTTCCGTGCGGCTTTGGGGGCGGCGTGGTTGCTCGAACTGGCCGACGACTTGGGCGCGACCGTGATGTTCTTTTCCGCCGGAGCCTTGGGCGCGACTTTGGGCGCAATCGCCTCGGCCGGCGCTTTCTCCTTCGGCGCCGGCTCCGCTGCGGACAGCGGAACAACCGCCAGCCCAAACAAGACGACGGTCGCGACGGCACCGATGACGGTCCCTACGAGACGAGGCGGAGAATTCATAGCTTGAACGGACGTGGATTGAGAAAGCCAAGCATGGCGTGGGACGGGAACCAGGCATGGGCTCCCGCAAATATCTCTGCCCGTTTGCCGCCGAAAGTTTCAGCGAGGGCGTTGGCCGGTGCGCCCACTCCCGGGCCGCGCTGCACTCACCCAGCGAGCCGGCAGTCGCGAGGCGCCCGCAACTCGCGAGTGCCACCCGCCCACCTGCCAACATCGCGTTGCGCGGCAGCGACCGAACGCATCCCCCGGATATTGTGGCCGGCGAGCCACCGCTAAAGGCGGCGGATAAGTCGCTGGGCGGGCCGCTCCACCCATCTCCAACTCAACCAACCGAGGCAGAGGGCCACCGCGAGGCTCACACCGAAGTTCATCCACGGCGAATTCGGCACCCGGTTCGCCAAGGCGCATTGATAGTAGAGCTGTTGAACCGGAAAAGCGTAGAGGTAGGTGCCGTAGGAAATGTCAGGGTGAGCACCGAGACGCTTGCTCCACGCCGGCGCGTGGTAGGCGGCATAGAGCAGCAGGTAGCCCCCGGCGATCGGCGCCACGAGGCAGGCCGCCAGCGCCGAATGCCACGCGCCCAACAGCGCGCCCGCGGCCCCCACCGCCAGCCACGATTTTCGGGAAATCGACTCGCGATACAGAAAAAACACCGCGCCCATCCCGAAAAACGACCCGAAGCGCGGCCAGTTGCCCGCGGCTTTCTCGGGATCGCACGCGGCATCGTGGGCCGCCAGCACGAGGCAGAGCGCCGCGCCGAGCAGCACCAAGCCCCGGCGGTGCAACAGGCCGATCACACCCGCGCCGGCCACACCGAGATAGCACCCGACCTCGAACGGGATGGTCCACAGGGCCTCATTCACACTCTGATACCAAGGCAAGTGCGGGAACGCGAGAGGGCGCTCCAGGACCTGCCATTTGAACGCCAAAGCGCCGGCGAAGTAGTCTCGAATCGGAATAGAGCGCAGGTAGCCCAGCCCATCGGAGCCGGCGGCAAGCGCCGCGATGAGGGCGGACGCGAAGAAGCACACCACATAACCCGGCCAGATGCGCGCGATGCGTGCCCGGAGGTAGGCCTCAGCGCCGCAACCAGAGCACCAACTGCCGGTGACCAGGAACCCGCTGATGAAGAAGAATCCGTTCACCGCATTACTGCCTGCGGTCACAAAGGCCGGCCCGAAAAACTGGGTGGGCTCGGGGCCAAAACCACCCAGCGGCCAAGCGTGCGAAAACACCACGGCCGAAGCAAAGCTCAGCCGCAGCACATTTAATGCATTGGGCTGGCTGCGATCCAGCCATGCGGGGGATGAAGCGGGCGAGGAGGACAATCCGCGACCTTGTTGCGCCGCAAGCTACGGCATGAACGTGCAAGTGAGGTGGCCCACCTCACCAGGCGCGACGAAGACCCAACTCACTCGCCAGCACCCGCCGGGGCATCGGTCTTCTTCGGAGCCGCCTTGGGCGCAACCGGCTGGACCTTGGGTGCGGCTGGCGCCGCCTTGCTCGGCGCAGAGTTGGCACTCGGGGCCTTGGAGGGAGCGGCCGGCGCCGCGGAAGATGAACTCCCTCCGGAGGGCGCCGGCTCCTTTTTCTTGGTCGATTCGGCAGCCGGTGCCTTTTGGCCAGTGGGGTTGGGCGCGGCAGGAGAAGTCGGCTCTTTCTGAGTCCAAAATTTTTTCTGGGTCTGCATGGCGACTCGCGTCGGGCGCGTGATCGCTTGATCGGCGCGCACGAACGAATCGGCGGTGGGTGACCCAGTAGTCCTGGGGCTCCAAACGAGACCTAGGCTCAGGGCAAGCAGGGGAACGACGGCCACAAAGCCGCGGCGGAGGTTATGCGGGGAGTTCATAGGAGAAAACGAGCACGCCGGCTACGGCACTTCATAAATTTCCACGATCACCAGGCCGCCGGCGCCGAACGGACTTACATTCGCCGTGTAGGAGCCGGGGGCGAGCGTGCGGAAAAGCATCGCATCGCGGCTGGCCGCGTTTGCCACCGCGAACGCGCCGACGCGCGCGGCGGCCAGCGCAACCTGCGCATCTCCGCCCCAGTCGTTGTTCGCGGCCACCGCAGCGCGGCTGTTGTCGAAGAGGGTGAGCTGGGGGTCGGGCATGAAGCCCGCGACGTTGAACGGCGCGAGGCCGAGGGCGGGGCCGATGGCGCGAATGAGGACTGTCTTGGACGCCGCGCCTCCGACGACGAAGCCCGCGGTGAGCGAGGTGCCGACGGCAATCGTCTTGAGCACGGAGACATTGACGACGCGCGGGGTCG
>JAEUHB010000360.1 GCA_016794665.1 Opitutaceae bacterium | reverse complement strand
GGGCGTGCACTGCGTGTTGCGCGCGCCGTCGCCGGAACGGTAGAGCCACGCCTCTTCGAGGCGGTGGACGTTGGTGCGGTTGATCTGGGTCAGCGCGGAGTAGCGGCGGGAGCCGTTGTCGCCCTGCGAGCGGCTCCAGCGGGAAAACTGCGCGGAGTCGACCGGCGCTGCCGGCGTCAGTTCATGCGGGAGGGCCGCCGGGATGACATTGAACTCGGGCAGGGCGGCGCGCGCGGCCGGATCGTCGAAGGGTTTGGCGGCAGGTGCCGCAACACCGGGCGCCACGAGGATCAGCGAAGCCAGCAGAAGCGCGACACGGCGGGGCGAAGCGGGAATCATGGGGATGGCAAAACGCAGAGGCACCGTGCCGATCGAAGCAAGCCCGTTGGCGGCGGGCGGGGCATTGCCTCGCGGCCATTGTTCATGCACCCATGCCGGTGATGAAATCCCTGCTCCGGGCTTCGGCCCTCGTTTTTTCGGCTGCGTTTTCGATTGTCGTCGCGGCTGACTCCGCCCCGCTGCGGGTGATGTCCTGCAACGTCCGCCTTTCCGCCGCGAACGATGGCGAGGACGCCTGGCCGAAACGACGTGAGTTCCTCCTTGAGACCATCGCGCGCTACGCGCCCGACCTGATCGGGTTCCAGGAGGTGCTGGAGGATCAGCACGACGCGATCGTGGAGCGCATGACCGGCTACGGCTTCAGCGGCGTGGCCCGCAACGACGGCAAGCGGTCCGGCGAATGGTCAAACGTGGGCTTCCGCAAGGATCGTTTTGAACTGCTGGACAGTGCGACCTTCTGGCTCTCCGAGCAGCCCGAGGTCCCCGGCAGCAAGTCATGGGACGCCGCGATCACGCGCATCTGCACCTGGGTGCAGCTCCGTGAGAAAACAACCGGCCGCGAGTTCTACTTTGCCAACACCCACTTCGATCACCGTGGCGTCGTGGCCCGGGTGGAGGCAGCCAGGCTCATCTCGGCGCGGCTCAGCCAGCTCGCGTCCGGCGGGCCGATGATCCTGACGGGCGATTTCAACGTGACCGAGGACACGCCGCCCTACGCGACCTTGGTGCGGCCGGAGACGCCCGGCGCCATCAAGTGGATCGACGCATTCCGGGTGGTGCACCCCACGCGCTCGCCGGACGAGGCGAGCTTCCATGGCTTCAACGGCACGACGAAGGGCTCGCGGATCGATTTTGTGTTTCACACGGCGCATTTCAGCCCGCTCGGCGCCGCCATCAACCGGTCGCAGAAAGAGGGCCGTTACCCCTCCGACCATTACCCGGTGACGGCGGAGCTGAGGTTCAGGTAGGGCGGCCACACCGCTGGCCGCCGGGCTACGGAGGCGCGGAGCGGTCCGCGCCCTACCGACGTCAGGCGGTAATGGTTTCCAGCGAGCAACCGTCTGCCTCGGCGGTGGGCGTCTCGCAGTTGGGCCGCGCGATGACACCGGGGTAGGGCTCGGGGGCGAACTCGCGGGAACCCGCCTCGCCGGCGATCAGATGCCGATCACAGATCAAGAACAGCTCGGCCTCGCTCTCCACGCGGCGCATGTCGTGTAGAAACGCGCCGGTGGGATCCACGCTCTGGCCGACGAAGTTCAGGTATTTCTTCATCTTGTTCACGTGATAGCGCTCAAGCAGACCGGGCTGCAGCGTGGCGCGATAGAGGCGCTCGATGTAGTCGCGCACATCGGCGAGCGACAGCCGCGTGACCGGCTGCCCGGCGAACTGTTCGCGGCATGGGCGGAAGATCCACGGGTTGCGGATCGCGTGGCGGCCGATCATCACCCCGGCGGCGCGGGTGTCGGAGAGAATCGTCGCGGCCCGGGCGGCGGAAAGCACATTGCCGTTGGCGAGCACCGGGCAGCGCGCGCGGGCGACGGCATGGGCGATCCAGTCGTAGTGGACCTCGCTGCGATACATCTCCTTCACCGTGCGGCCGTGGACCGTGAGCAGGTCCACGCGGTGCTCGTTCACCAAGTCGAGGATGCGATCAAAATTCGCGGTGTCATCGAAACCAATGCGCATCTTGACCGTGAAGAGGCCGGGCACCGCGGCGCGCAGCGTGGCGAGAATCTCGCCAACCTTGGCGGGCTCGCGGAGGAGGCCGCCGCCGACGTTCTTCTTGTAGACCTTGGGCGCGGGGCAGCCGAGGTTGAGATCGATGCCGGCGACCGGATGGCGCAGCAGTTCCCGCGCGGTGCGCTCGAGTTGAAACAGATCCTCGCCGATGAGCTGCGCGAAGACGGGACGGCCCGTGGTGTTTTCGTCGATGGAGCGGAGGATGTGCTTCTCGGGCCGCGACTGCACGTGCACGCGGAAGAACTCCGTGAAGAAATAGTCGGGCGCGCCGTAGTGCGCGATCACGCGCATGAACGCGAGGTCGGTCACATCCTGCATCGGAGCGAGGGCGGTGAGCGGGGCGCCCGAAAGGTGGCCGGCGGGGAGAGGCACGGACGCATTCATGTCATTCTGAGCGCAGCGAAGAATCCAGCAGGAGATTCGCATTCCGAAATCCGCCGCGTGAATCCAACTGGATTCTTCGCTGCGCTCAGAATGACAGACCTCGGGTGCACGCTTCTCAAAAAGGCGGCTTCTCGTCCTCGTCTTCGGATTCCGCGGATTGCTGCTGCTTGCGCACCCGCTCCAGAATCTCGGTCATGTCCTCGACGCTGTCGAAGACCGCCCGGGCGACGAGAATCGGGCGCTTGTGCTGGAGCGCGATAACGATCGAGTCGCTGGGGCGGGCGTCGAGCTCGACGAGTTTTTTCCCGAGCTCGTTCTCCATGCGGAGCAGGATGCGGGCGAAAAACGTGCCTTCGCGCGCGTCGTTGACCACCACGCGCTCCAGCGTGGCGCCGAGGCCGAGCAGCACGGCGCCGATGAGATCGTGGGTGAGCGGCCGCTCCTTTTTCACCCCGTCCAGCGTCATCTGGATCGCGTTGCCGACGGAGTGGTCGACGTAGATGACAAAGGTCTTGTCGTCGTTGCCAAGGAAGACGGCGCACCCGTTGGCGGTGGGCATCACGCCTTTGATGATGACGGGGACGACGTCGTTTTGCATGTCACGAGGACAGTGAGGCCGTTCGCGACGGCGTGCAAGCGGCACCTGTAGCGACGAGGGCCCGAGCTTGCGCGGCCGGTCGCTCCGAGACGGGAGCCGGTTCGCGTCCTACGCGAAACCGTAGAGCTGGATGCCCCAGGTCTTCGCCTGGGCGAGCACGGCGGGTTTGTCCAACATGATGACCTTGCCGGTCTCGAGCGCGGCCGCGCCGATGCGGGCCTCGCGCATCGTCTCGAGCGTGCGCTGGCCGAAGCACGGCACATCGAAGCGCCAGTCCTGCCGCGGTTTCACGGTTTTCACGAAGAGCGTCTCGTCCGTCTTGAGGGTGCCGGCGCGGCGGAGCATCTCGTCGGTGCCCTCGTAGGCCTCGACGGCGAGCACGGTGCCCTTGCGCACGACGCAGCCCTGGCCGATGTCGAGCCGCGCGCACTCGCGCGCGATCTGGATGCCGTGGTCGAGGTAGTCCTGCTCGATGGGAAACTTCCGGCCCGTCATCGGGCCCGCCGTGGCGAGCTGGGCATCGAGAAACGAGCGCGCGTCGAGGAGCGTGACCCCGAGGGCCTCGATCTCCTTGGCGATGGCGCCGAAGATCGTCTCGGCGTTGCGGCGCTTCAACGAGAGCAGGATGCGCGTGGCCTTGAGATCGGGATGGAGGCCCTTGAACAGCCGGCGCGGGGTGATTTGTCCGGCCATGTAGGCGTAGCCGGCGCCAAAGTCCTTGAGGGCATCCAGCATGTGGCCGAGCTGGCCGACCTTGAGCAGGCGAAATTCATTCTTGGCGAAGGTCGCGATGAGGTCGGGCGGCGTCTCCTCCTCAAACGCGACGAGCCGCAGCGGAATCCCAGCCGCCCGGATCGCCTTCGCCACGAGCTGCGGATAAAGCCCCTGGCCCGCGATCAGCGCGACCGGTCGGCGCGGGTCGAAGTTGGCGGGGAGGAAGGCGGAGAGCGCGGGCATCGCGGATGAGTCAGGCGGATTGGGGTAGCCCTGCTCGTGAGAGCAGGGACGGGCGGCGCTGCAACCGTAGGCTGTCCCGCCTCTCACGAGGCGGGCTACCGGCAGGACGATCCGTCGGCAGCTGATTCACGCGACGACGATGTTCAGGATTCGGCCCGGAACGTAGACGATGCGCTTCACCGTCTTGCCGGCGAGGAACGGCGCGACGCCGGCGTTGGCTTCCGCCAGCTTCACGGCGTCGGCTTCCGCCAGACCCACGGGCACGAGCTGGTCGCCGCGGTGCTTGCCGTTGACCTGGAAGACGAGCTTCACCTCGGTGGTCGCGAGCTTCGCGGCGTCGTAGGCGGGCCACGGCGCGAGCATCACGAGGCCGGCGCCGCCGAGGCGGGCCCAGAGTTCCTCGGCGATATGCGGCGCGAAGGGCGCGAGCACTTGCAGGAAGGCGCGCACCGTCTCGGGCGTGACCGCGGGCGCCTTCTGGAGCGCATTGGCGAAAACCATCATGTCCGAGATCGCCGTGTTGAAGTGCAGCGCCTCGATCTTCTCGCCGACCTTCTTGATCGTCTCGTGCAGGAGCTTCGTGAGGTCGGCGGGTTCGGCGGCGCCGGCGGCGATCTTGGGATTCACGCTGCCATCGGCGGCGATGCACTCGCGCCAGACTTTCTGGAGGAAACGGTGCACGCCTTCGATGCCGCGCGGGTTCCACGGTTTCATCGCCTCGAGCGGGCCGAGGAACATGAGGTAGAGGCGCAGCGTGTCGGTGCCGTGCGACGCGATGATGGTGTCGGGGTTGACGACGTTGCCGCGGCTCTTGGACATCTTCTCGCCGTCCTCGCCGAGGATGATGCCCTGGTGAAAGAGCTTCGTGAACGGCTCGGCCTGCGGGACAACGCCGAGGTCGAAGAGCACCTTGTGCCAAAAGCGCGCGTAGAGCAGGTGCAGCACCGCGTGCTCCGCACCGCCGACGTAGAGGTCGGGCACGCCCCAATACGTGAGCGCCGCCGGCGAGGCAAAGGCGTCCGGGTTCTTCGGATCGAGGAAGCGCAGGTAATACCAGCACGAGCCGGCCCACTGCGGCATCGTGTTGGTCTCGCGGCGGCCGCGCACCCACGCATCGCCGGCGGGGCGGGCGTGCGACGCGGGCATGCACGCGCCAGTGGCGACGTTGAACCAAATCTCCAGCCACTCCGTGACATTGGCGAGCGGGCTCTCGCCGTTGCCGCTGGGCAGATAGGATTGAACATCGGGCAGCGTGAGCGGCAGCGCGGCGTCGGGGACGGGGAGCGCGAATTGAGGGACGCCGTTCTCGACAAACGTGACCGGCTGCGCGGGCAGATCTTTGCGGAGCGAGGCCGCCTTGCGGTAGTCGGCCTCGCTGACCCACACGATGGGGAACGGCTCGCCCCAGTAGCGCTGGCGCGAGAAGAGCCAGTCGCGGAGCTTGT
>JAEUHB010000317.1 GCA_016794665.1 Opitutaceae bacterium | reverse complement strand
GCCGGCCGCGTCGTCGATGATTTCGTGTGCCTGCCCGATCTCGCGCCCACGTTCATGGCGATCGGCGGCGCGAAAATCCCCGGCGGGCTCTACGGCCGCTCGCTCCTCAACGTGATCCGCAGCGATCGCTCCGGCCAGGTCGAGGCCGACCGCACGTGGGTCATCACCGGCCGCGAGCGCCACGTCGAGGACGCGCGCGAGGGTTACCTCCCCTACCCCATGCGCGCGCTGCGCACCAAGGACTTTGTCTACATCCGCAACTTCGCCGAATCCCGCATGCCGATGGGCGACGTGAAAGGCGCGCACACCGCGACCTTGGCCGCACTCGAGGACAACACTCGCCTCGGCCTCGCCGACATGGACGCGAGCCCCACCAAGGCCTGGCTCGTCGCGCACCGCGACGATCCCAAGTGGAAATGGCACTACGAGCACGCCTTCGGCCGCCGCCCCGCCGAGGAGCTCTACGACCTGCGCAAGGATCCCGATCAGGTGAAGAACGTCGCGACCGATCCCGCCTACGCGAAGACCACGGCGGAAATGGGTGAGCGCCTCCTCGCCACGCTCCGCGCCGCCGGCGATCCGCGCGTGACGGGCGACGGCCAGACCTTCGAGCGCCCGCCGTTCAGCGGCCCGCTGCCGAACGACGGCAGCGCGAAGAAGAAAAACGCGAAGAAGGCGAAGTGATCACGCAGGGCCCGAGCTCGCTCGGGCCCTCGCCCACGCCGACGTTTTTGGCCTGAACCACCTCTCAGGCCCTACAATTCGCAGAATCTCACGGATCGAGGTCGTAAACCTCGACGAGCGCGGTGCCGGTTGTGGCCCCGACGCCGGAAACAATGACGGTGTAACCACCGGGCGGAAGGCGCAGCAACACCGCGGCGTCCCGGCTGCCGGCGGGCAGCGCGAACGCACCCGCCGAAGCAAAGGCGGTGGCAAGGGCGCTGTCGTTGCCCCAGTCGTTGTTAGCGGCGACGATCAGGTCGAGGCCAAGCGGCTGCACCGACAACTGCGGGTCGGCGAGCGTCCCGCCGACGCCGAACTGCGCGAGGCCGGGGCCGACCGCGCGGACAAGCAGGGTCTTGGGCGCCGTGCCGCCGATCACGAAGCCCGGCACGAGCGCCTGATCACCGGTGCCGACGAATCCGCTCGTCGAGACGTTGACGAGCCGCGTCCCAGCGGTGAGGGCATCCTCGTCGTAGACCTCCGCCAGCGCGACGCCGGAAGCAGCGGCATTTTTCGAGGCGATGCGCACGGTGAACCCGCTCAGGCCGGCGGCGCGAAGCGAAGTCTCGACCGAGGCATCCGTTGAGGTCGCGCTGGAGAGCGGAAAGGCGCCGACACGGGTGAAGGCGCCAGCCAGTGCGGCGCCGCCACCCCAATTGTCGTTGGTGGCGACGGCGGCGGTGCCGCCAAGCGGTATCACGTCCATCGTCGGATCAGCGAGGGTGCCGCCGAGGCCAAAGGAGGCGAGCGTGGGCCCGATGGCGCGAATCACGACCGGCTTCATGGCGTCGCCACGGAGCACGAAACCGGGCGTCAGCGTGCCGCCTACCGGCACGAAGCCGCGGGTCGAGACATTGATGATGCGACTGGGGCCGCCGTCGGCGACGGTGAGTGTGGCGACCTCGGTCTTCACCGTGCCGACGGAGTTGGAGACGTCGGCCGCGTAGAAGCCCATGCTCTCGGCGGTGGCGCCAGTGATGGCGAGGCTGGCGTCGGTCGCGCCGGCTACGGTGGCGCCGTTTTTCCGCCATTGGTAGGAAAGGCTGCCCCCGGTCGCACCGACGGAGAGAGTCACCGATGCACCCGGTGCAACATGCAGCGAGCGCGGCTGCGCGGCGATAGCGGGCAAGGTGGTGGCGCCGTTAATCGACAGGACCGCGGCGTTGCTGGTGACGGAGCCGGCGGAGTTCGAGACCACGACGGTGTAAGCGCCGGCACTCGAAGCGGTGACAGCGGCGAGCACCAGCGTGTTGCGCGTCTCCCCCGCGAGTGCGGCGCCATCCTTGCGCCATTGAAACGCAGGCGCAGGCGTGCCCGTCGCCGCGACCCCAAGGGTGATCGCGGAGCCGACATTGGCCGATTGCGACGCAGGCTGCACGGTGATCGCCGGCGGGGCGTTGGCGCCGCCGGAGATGACAAACGTGACGGTTTCAGGGCCGAACGCGTCGCCCGAGCCGTTGATGCGCTCGAAGGCGAGGATCGAAAGGACGAACGTTCCCGCCGCGGTGGGCGTGCCGGAGATGATCCCCGTGGAGGCGTTGAGGACGCCGTTGGCGGCGGTGTTTTGCACGGCCACACCAGGCGGCAACGAGCCGGTGAAGCGATAGGAGCCCGCGGGAATCGCGGCGCCGGAGACGGAAAACACGACCGGCGTGATGGGCGTGCCGACCGTGCCAACGACATTGGGCGAGCTAACGACGAAACGCGTCGCGCCAGCCAGCGAGTGGACGGCGCCCAGCGAAGCGGCCGCGGCAAACACGGACTTGAGCAGCGCCACGATGCGCGACGGCACCGCAAGCTCGCCGCACCCGCCCGCCAGCCGCAGGACTGGAGTGCGTTGGAGCAGAATCAGCAACCCGGCGACCGGCAGGCTGGAGCGGCGGAAAAATTTCATCGGCGAAGGGAACTGGCAGTGAGAGTGGACAGCAGGGCGGGGTAAAGACCCGGCTTCGCGGCGGAGGTTCAGGCGCCGATTTTCAGAATTGCGTAACGGTTTGGTGGGCGAGGCCGCGGCCGCGGGTCCTACTCGGCGGGAAGCGGGCGTGTCTCGTCGCGCACGAGCTTTCCGTCAGCATTGGCGTCGAGCGCGAGCAGCCGGCCCTTGGCGGCATGGATTTCAAAGGGCGAGAGTTCGCCGTTGTCGTCGGCGTCGAGCGCCCGCAGCACAGGATCCTGCCGTGCGACGCGGTTTCCGGCCGCGTCGGCATCGCCAGCGAAGCCCGGATGCAGCTCGGCGAACGAGATCGTGCCGTCGGCGTCGGTGTCGAGCAGGCGGAGGCTCGCGACCGCATTGTGGATTTCGCGCAGGGAGATCTCGCCATCTTGGTTCGCGTCGAGCGCACGCACCACGGCCGTGGCGCCACGGGCGGCGGTGGGACGCCGGTGCCCGGTTTCGCCGGGCGCCTGCGCGGAGGCGAGCGTGGCACCGGACACGGTTAGGACGAGGGAGAGGAGGCTGGCGAGCTTCATAGGTTTGAGTTCGTAAGCACTGCCGGTGCCGGCCGTCGTGGCTGGCGATCAAGCGGTGTGCCTTGGACTGCCGTGATTAGACGCCTGGAGTGTTGGCGGATTGTGTGCTGGAAGAGGGAAAATTGTTAGGCGCGTGTAATGATCACGCGCCCGCAGCGGGGGCTGGTGGGAGCGGTCGCTCAGTTGGCGGCCGCGGGCGGGAGCGGACGCAGCTCGTCACGGGTGAGCTTGCCGTCCTTGTTGGCGTCGAGCGCGGCGAGACTCCGCGATGCGTTGGCGATCTCCTCCGCGGAGAGCGCGCGATTACTGTCGGCATCCAGCGCGAGCATCACGGGATCGACGGGGCCGCGTGCGCCATCCGGGCGGCCGCCGCCCGGGCGTCCAGCGCGCGTGCCCTCAGCGGGCCGTGCGGGAGCATTGGCCGGGCGGGCTGGCCGGAGCTCTTCGAGCGTGAGGTTGCCGTCCTTGTTCGCATCCAGCGAGAGGATCGCGGCGGAGGCATTGGCGATCTCAGCCGCGGAGACTTCGCCGTTCTTGTCGGCATCGAGGACACGGATGATCGGGCTGGGGCCGCGGCCGCCGGGACCACCGGGGCCGCCGCGGCGCGGGCCGCCTTCGCCGGGCGCCTGGGCGGAGGCAAGGGTGACACCGGACAACGTGAGGACGAGGGAGACGATTTGGGCTGTCTTCATGGGATTTGAATCCCACCTGGCTTCCGGTGCCGGCCGTGGTGGCCGGTGATCGAGCGGAGCGAGGCGGGACATGCCAGAAGAGACGCCCCGATTGTTGGCCTTCCGTTTGGAGAAACGGGAAAATTGTTCAGGCGGGGTAAACGCCCGCGCGCCGGCCGCTCACGCCGCGGCGCGCCAGCCGCGGGCACCCGTGCGGCGGGAGTCCGTCATCTCGCCAACCATGGTGCGGAGGAACGGCCGCACGCGGTGCAGGCGGACTTTCACCGAGGCGAGCGAGAGGCCCGCGCGCTCCGCGATGTCGCTGTAGCTGTCGCCCGCGACAAACTGCGAGACCAACGCACGGTCGATCGGGCCGAGCCGCGCGAGCGCGCGATCAAGGGCGGCGAGGATCTCCGCGCTGGCGCCGTGATTCGACGGATCGGCGATGCGATAGACCTCGTCGTCGAGCGCGACCGTGTTGGGCCGGCACTGGCGGCGGCGGAGAAAGTCGAGCCCGGCGTTGCGCGCGAGCGTGAAGAGCCACGATTCAAACACCGCCGGATCGCGCAGGCGGCCGAGGCGGCGAAACATCTTGATGAAGACGATCTGGGTGACGTCCTCCACCGCGTCGGGCTGGCGCACGATCGTGCGGAGGAAACCGGCGATGCGGCGGGTGTAGCGGCGCACGAGCTCGGCCTGCGCCGCGGGTTCGCCCGCCTCGGCGCGACGCACGAGTGCGATCAGGGCGGCCTTTTCCTCGGGGACGGCGGCTGCGGTGCCCGCGGAGATGTGGTCGGGATTCGGGTGAATCATGGCGCCGCCAGCGTGCCGGCGCCGTGTTTCGGGAATATTTCGCGCGAGCCGAGAATTGTTAAGCTAATGTAAAGGCCCGCAGGGAAGCTATCCGGCGTGTTCGTCGAAACGCAGCAGGCGAGCGCTGTTGAAGATCACGAAGAACGCGCTGAATTCGTGCAGCACCGCCGCCGTGATCGGGCTCACGAAGCCAAGGGCGGAGAGCGCGACGAACAGCGCGATGAAAGCGAGGCCCCAGAGGAGATTCTGGTTGATGATGCGCAGCGTGCGATCCGAGAGCGCGATGAAGCGCGGGAGGTGGCGGAGGTCGTTGCCCATGAGCGCGACGTCGGCGGTCTTCACGGCCACGTCGCTGCCAAGCGCGCCCATCGCGACGCCAAGGTCGCCGGCGGCGAGGGCGGGGGCGTCATTCACACCGTCGCCCACGACGAGCACGCGGTGGCCGGCGGCCTTGAGCGCGCGGACTTCCTCCAGTTTCTGCGCCGGCAGGCAGTCGGCGCGGAAACGCGTGATGCCCGCCTCCGCCGCGATCCCGGCGGCGACGGCGGCACGATCGCCGGTGAGCATCACGAAATTCCCGATGCCGAGCGCGCGCAGGCTGTCGGCGGCGGCGCGGGTCTCGGCGCGCATCGCGTCGGCGAGCAGGATCACGCCGGCAAACTCGCCGCGACGCGCGAGGAAAAGCGTGGAGGCGTTCGGCACGTCGACCGCGTCGGCCGGCACGGCGACGCCGAGCGACTCGATCCACGAGCGGCGGCCGGCGGCCAGCTCGCCGCCACGCACGCCGTGCCCGGCGACCTCTTGGATTTGCGGCGAGCGGTCGAAGGCAAGGCCGCGGCGGTGCGCCTCGGCCACGACAGCGCGGGCAACCGGATGGGTCGAGTGCGCCTCGAGCGCCGCGGCGCAGGCGAGCACATCGGCCTCGGCCAGGCCCGCGGCGGGCTGCACGCCGAGCACGCGGAGCTGGCCGGTGGTGAGCGTGCCGGTCTTGTCGAAGACCACGGTGTCGATCGACTGCGCGGCCTCGAAGAAGCGTGAGCTCTTCACTAGGATGCCGAGGCGCGAGGCGACCGCGAGTGCCGCCACCATCGCCGAGGGCGAGGCGAGCACGAACGCGCACGGCATCGCGACGATGATCACCGAGATGGCGCGCGACACATCATGCGTGAAGAAGAGCACGAAGCCCGCGACAATCAGCACGAGCGGCATGTAGTAGCGCGTGTAGTCGTCGATGAGCCGCATCACCGGCGCGCGCGAGGTCTTGGCCTCCTCGACGATCTGCGTGACGCGGCCGATGACGGTGTCGCGCCCTGTCTGCCCGACGGTGAACTCGATCGCGCCGGTGAGGTTGGTGGTGCCCGCGTAGATCGCGGCGCCGGGCTCGGCGTCGACGGGCAGCGACTCGCCCGTGATCGAGGCTTGGTCGAGGGTGGTGGAGCCGGCGGTGATTTTTCCGTCGGCGGGAATCGTGTCGCCGGGCAGCACGCGCACGCGGTCGCCGGGGCGGAGCTGGGCGGCGTCGATCAATTCCTCGGCGCTCGCGGAGCTGGAGAGGCGGCGGGCTTTCACGCGCGAGAGGCGGGTGAGGGATTTCACGGCCTCCTCGACGCCGAGCGTCGTGTGCTCCTCGAGGATTTGCCCGACGATCAGGATCGCGGCGACGATGGTGCCGGTGGCGTATTGACCCGTGGCGAAGCATGCGAGGATCGCGAGCGCCACGAACTGATCCATATAGTATTTAGTGGCTTCGAAGCCGTCGGCCTTGAGCGACGTGAGGCTGTCGATGAGCACGGGAATCGCCGCGAGTCCGAGGCCGATCATCGCCCAGAGGGAAAACACATCGGCCTGATCGGGGCGCAGCCACGCGGCGATCCAGCTGAGCGCGAGACAGAGGAGGCCGAGCGCGACAAGCCCGAGGCGCACATGCAGCGCGGAGGGCCGAACCGTCTCGGCGACCGGGTCAGGGGGCGCGTTCATTTCGGATCGCGGAGGAAAACATTGAGCGTGCCGCCCCCGGCCGGAAGCAGGGTCTTGGTTTTCATCCTTGGCAGGACCTGCTCCAGAGCCTCGGCGCGGAGGCGGGCCTCGACGAGCGCGGGCGCGGCGCGGTGCTCGGCGAGCAAGGAGCGGAACGATGCGGTTTCGCCGCGCGCGCGGGTGACAATTTCACGAGCCTCGGCTCCGGCCTGCTGGCGCGTGCGGAAGGCCTCGCTCTCAGCGCGCGGCATTGTCTGCGCGCGATAGGTGCGCGCTTGCTCGAGCGTGGTGCGGGCCTCGACCTGCGCGCTCGTCACGTCGGCGAACGCCGTAGCCGTGGCCTGGGGCGGGGTCAGCGAATTCACCTCAAACGCGACAAGTTCCAGCCCGAGGCGGAGCGCATCGAGGCGCTGCTGGGCGAGCTCGCGCACGCGGGTGCGGAGCGTCTCGAGGCCCGAGCCAAGCGCGTCGTCGATTTTGGTCCGCGCAAGCACGGCGGTCGCGGCATCGAGCAGCGCGCCCTCGACGAGGGCGGGGAGGGCGTCGGGCTGAGAGGAGGCGGCGTAGGCAAACGGATCGGCGATGCGGTAACGCGCGGTGAGGCGTGCCTGCACGATGTTGGCGTCGCCGGTGAGCGTGTAGCCATCGAAGACCGGGTGCAGGCCCTTGCCCGTCGCCGGCGGGGTGGCGGCCAGTCCGGCGTTGCCCTGCGGCATCACGGCGAGGAGCGACGCGGGGATTTGCGGCGGCGCCGCGGCGGGCGGCGCGGTGGCGGCGGGTGCCGCGGTCTCCTCGGGCGCCCACGCGTGGAGCAGCACCTCGTGCTGCGTGCGCGTGGGGATTTTCACGACGTGATCGATCGGGGGCGGGAGGGCGAAGCAGAGGCCGGGCGGGTGCAGCTGGCGCTGGAGGCGGCCGAGGCGGTAGACGAGCGCATCCTCATTGGGCGCGACGCGCGTGATGCCGGAGCAGAGGTAGAGCGCGACGAGCCCAAGCAGCAGCCAGCGCAACAGCCTGATGGTGGCGGCGAGCGCGCCGAAGAGCGCGTGGCCGGAGCTGACGCGCGCGGCGCGGCGGCGGGCGGACTGCGAGGCGTCGTCGCTCATCGATTCGCCGGCGCCGCGGGCTTGAGCTGGTTGAACGGCGCGGTGTCGGTGTCGAGGATCAGCGTCGTGTTCTCGCGCGCGACCTTGCGGAGCGTCTCGAGCTCACGGAGGAACGTGTAGAACTTCGGATCCTGCGCGTGCGCCTCGGCGTAGATCTTCGCGGCCTCGGCCTCGCCCTTGCCGCGCGTTTCCTCGGCGAATTTCTGCGCCTCGGCGAGGAGCACGGTGCGCTCGGCGTCAGTCTTGGAGCGCAGCTCCTCGGCTTCGCGGCGGCCCTCGGCGCGGAATTTGGCGGCGTATTGGCCGCGCTCAGCCTTCATGCGCTCGAAGACGTAGAGCGTGTTGGCCTCGGGCAGCGCGATGCGCTTGAGGCCGACCTGCTCGATCGCGATGCCGAAGGCGGCGAGCGCCTGCGGTCGGATGGCCTCGCCGAGGCGGGCCTCGAACTCCGCGAGCTTCAGCTTCGCCGGATCCGTCGAGACGAGCTCGGCGAAGTCGTAGCGGCCGAGCAGGGCGTTGCGCGCGCTGGTGGCGAGGCTGTCGAGCTTCGTGGGCGCCGCGGCGGGCGTGCCAAGCGCCTGCAGGAATTTCAAAGGATCGGCGACGCGCCAGGCGACGAAGACCGGCAGGATGACGTTGCGCTTGTCCTGCGTGAGCGCCTCCGAGAGCCGCGTATCGTAGAAGGCGAGGCGAGCGTCGAAGCGGTTCACCGTGTCGACGGGCCACGGCCACTTGAAATAAAGGCCCGGTTCCGTGAGTGTCCGCACGGGCGAGCCGAAGCGCGTGAGCACCGCGGACTCGTTGCTCGCGACCTGAAAGCTGAACATCGCAAAGCCGAGGATCGTCACGACCACGGCGGCGATGAGCGCGCGGGTGAGGAGCTGGAGGGAGGACATCGGATTTTCGATTTTGGGTTCTCGATTTTCGATTGAGGTCAGCGCGCGAGGGCGGGCGCGAGGGGCGTGGCGGTGTCGGTGCCGAGGAAAAAATTGACGCGACCGCGGGCCTCGCGGGGATAGAGCACGAGCTGGCGCACCTCGCTGAGCGCGGCCTCGACCGCCTCGAGCCGGCGGCGCGTGGTGAACAACTCCGGCTGCGCACGGTAGACGGCGAGCGGGGAGAGGAAGCGCGCGGCCTCGCCGCCGGCGCGCGCGCGGCGCTCCGTCGCGGCGGTCTCGGCCTGCCGCCGGATTTGCGCGGCGCTCACCTGCGCGGCGACGCCGGCCTGCACGACATACGTGCGCGCGAGGTCGACGAGGGCCAGGCGGTGTTCCTCGGCGCTGATCACATCCTGATACGAGGGCGCGACCGCGACAGGCGGGTGCACGTCCTTCAAGCCGACGAACACGATCTCAAGGCCGAGCTGGTGGCGGTCGCAGGCGGACTGCAGCGCGGCGCGGAGCTTTTCCGTGATCTCCGCGCGGTCGGTCGTCATGAGGCCGAAGGCGGTGTGCGAAGTCGTGAGATCGAGGAGCGCGCGATAGCCGAGCGCCTCGAGCGCGGCGCGGGGATCGCCCGCGTGGCGGAGAAACGCCACCGCGTCGCGGACACGATAGTGGACCGGGACGTTGATCGTGAGCAGCTCCTCGCCCTGCCCGACGAGGAGGTTCTGCTCCCCCTCGAAATGCTTTTCCGTCCACAGCACCGGCCCATCGAGGTCGCGCTCGAAGCCCAGCGCGACCTCCCGCACCCGCTCGGTGGGCACGACGACGACGCGGCCCCACGGCCACGGCGCGTGGAAGTGCAGGCCCGGCGGCAGCGCGGCGGAGGCGAATGCGCCGCTCCGCACCAGCACGCCCCGGCTGTCGATCGGCACGCGCGTCGCGGCGGACGAGAGCCAGAGCCCGACGACACCGAGGAGCGCAAGCGGCGCCGCGAGCAGGCGCGCGAGCCGCACGAGCCACGTCTCGCCCAGGCGCACGCCGAAGGTTTTTTCCAGCGTGGCCGCCAGGGAGCGCAGCGGGCCGTTTTCACCGAACAGCGCCGGCAGCACCACGCTGCGCCCAAAGATGGTGTCCAGTGCGCGCAGCCGCGCCGGCTGGTAGAGCCGCGCGAGCGCGTGGAGCAGCGCCTCGGCGACGAGCGCCGCGGTCGCGAGATTGAGGGCGACTGCGACCGGATGCAGGGCGTTGTGCTGCGTGTAGAGCCGCGCCAGCAGGGCCGCGAGCGCCAGCGCGTGGGCCGCGGCCAGCAGCCGCGCGAGCGGCACCAGCGCGCCGAGCGCGGCGGCGGGCGCCTCGCGCGTGACATTCGCGCCCAACGTGCCGAGGAAATGAAACCCGAAGCCGAGCACCGCGAGCGCCACGGCAGCGAGCTGGAGCTGCGCGGCCGTCGCGCCCGCCGCGACAAACGGCGGTTTCAAATAATGCCACG
>JAEUHB010000393.1 GCA_016794665.1 Opitutaceae bacterium | reverse complement strand
CCGGTCGCGCTTTGCCTCGCGGGCGTCGCGCTCACCGCGGTGCTCGTGGCCCGGCGCGTTCCTGGCGCCATCGTGATCAGCATCGCGGTCATCACGCTGGCCGGCCTCCTCGTGCCGGCGGGCAAGGGTGCGATGGTCACGCAGGTGCCGTCGAGCCTCGTCGCGCTGCCCGCCTCGCCGGATCCGGTGATGCTCAAGCTGAGCTTCGGTTTCCTCACCAACAGCAACGCCTTCCTCCTGGCGCTGCCGCTCATCCTCACGTTGCTGCTCGTCGACATGTTCGACAACATCGGGACCCTCATCGGCGTGACCAAGCGCGCGGGCTTTCTCCGGCCCGATGGCACCCTGCCCCGCGCCGGCCGCGCGCTGCTCGCCGACTCGCTCGCCACGATCCTGAGCGCGCTCGGCGGCACCTCGACGGTGGTGAGCTACATCGAGTCGGCCTCGGGCGTCGAGGCCGGCGGACGCACCGGCCTGACGGGCCTGACCGTCGCGGCGCTCATGCTGCTCGCGCTGTTCTTCACGCCGCTCATCCTGATCGTGCCCGCGGCGGCGACGGCCCCGGCGCTGGTGATCGTCGGCGTGTTCATGATGCAATCGATCACGGAGATCGACATGACGGACTTCAAGGTCGCGGCGCCGGCGGTGCTCACGCTGCTCGCGATTCCCCTCACCTTCAGCATCGCGGAAGGCATCGGCCTCGGCCTCATCACCGCCGCGATCCTCGCGCTGGCGCTCGGCGAATCAAAGAAGATGACCGTGCTCGGCTACGTGCTCGCGGGGATTTTCTTCCTCCAATTTTTCCACATCTGGCCCTTCCGGGCGTAGCTGCAGCCCAGAAGGCGATCACGTCGGCTGATCCGAATCGGAGGGGGAGACCACTGATTGGATTTCGCCAAAGGCGAAATCTTGGGCCAGTGCCTCCGCCTAATCGGCTCCGGCCCAGCGTTTGGGCGGCTGCTCATCGCAGCCAAAGCCACGGGCACGCATCGTCCTCTACGGCCCGCGCTGAGCGGGCCCCAAGCCCCGAGGCGAAGGCGATTAGCCGAAGCCACACCACCAAGATTTCGCAATTGGCGAAATCCATCAGTGGTCAAGTCACCGGCCGTAGCGGTGTTCGCGCCACACCGCGTTGAGGGTGATCGCGGTGAGCCCGCCGGCGGAGATGCCGGACTCAAAGAGCGGGCGCAGGATCTCCGGGATCTTTGCCACGAGGCTCGGCTGCGTCGGCAAGCCCAGGCCGACGCCGAGCACGAGCGCCACAATCACGCCTTCCCGCTGACCCAGCCCCTGGGCGAGGATCAGCCGGAGGCCCGAGACCGCGACGAGCCCAAAGAGCAGCAGCGCCAGCGCGCCCAGCACCGGCGGCGGCAGCGCCGTGACCGCCCGGCCCACCCCGGGCACGAGCCCCAGCACTGCGAGAATCACCGCGATCACATAGCCCACCCGGCGGCTCGCCACGCCCGTGATCTGGATCACGCCGTTGTTCTGCGCGTAGGTCGTGCTCGGAAAACCGCCGAACAGCGCCGCCACCGTGCAGGTCGCGCCGTCCGCCAGGACGCCGCCGGACAGCCTTCGCCAATGCTCGTCGCCGTCCGTCTTCAGCCCGGAGAGCTGCGCCGTCGCGGTCATGTCGCCCATCGCCTCAAGCGACGAGATGAAGTAGATGAACGCAAACGGCAGCACGAGCGACCAGCTGAACGCAAAGCCGTGCGGCAGCCAGCGCGGCACCACGAGCCAGCCCGCCGCCCCGCCCGCCGGCGCATGCAAACCGCCGAAGGCCGCGCACACTGCGCAGCCCGCGGCGATCCCGAGGGCGACCCCGGCGACGCGGGCCCACGCGCGGCCGCTCGCCTGCGCCAGAATCACGATCGCGAGCACCACCGCGCCCGCGCCCACGCCGGGCCACGGCGAGCCGCCGGCCTGCAACGGCGTCGCCAGCCCGAAGAACGCCGTCGGGATCAGCGACACGCCGATGAGCAGAACGATGCTCCCCGACACCAGCGGCGTGAAGAACCCGCGCAGCCGCCCGACGAGCGGCGCCAGCGCCATCTGCACCGGCGCGACGCAGCACGACATGCCCAGCATCATCGCCAGCCCGCCCGCGTGCCAGGCCTGCGTGAGCGGCCCCATGAAGGCGAAACTCGTGCCCGTGACGCTCAGGAGCCCGCAGCCGAGCGGTCCGCGCCGGCGGCATTGCAACAGCGCGCCCAGCGCCGAGGACAGCAGCGCGATGCTCACGAAGCGCGCCGTGTCGTCGGCGGAAAACTTCAGCGCGTTCGCGAGCAGGAGCGGCGGCGTGATGGTGCCGACCACCATCGCCGCCACGTGCTGCACGCCAACGAGGAGCGCGGTGCCAAGCGGCAGCTTCTCCTCCAGGCCGTGGACGATGAGCGGGGCGGGGTTTGAGGCGGGCTCCATGCGCGGACCGTTAGGGAGCAGGTGCGAGGCCAGCGGCGCCCGGCACCTGGCCCGCGCCGAAGAAAAAGGCCGTCCGTAACCCGGACGGCCCCCGATGCCGGCTCACAGGCCGCCGGCGATCAAAAGCTATACTTGGCGGTGAAGCGCACCATCGTGCCGGGGAGCGGCAGGATCGACGCGTTGCCGTAGACGGCGTTCGGCGGCGCCCAGTTTTTCTCGTCGGTGATGTTGCTCAGGTTCACGCGGTATTCCCAATCCTTCGTGCGGTAGGCCACGCTGCCATCGATCTGGAACTGGCGCGGGATCGTGAGCGTCCCGGCGAAGTTATTGATCATCTCGCCGGTGACCATGCCGTTGGTCGTGAAGCTCCAGCCGCTGTCGAGAGTGTAGGAGACGAGGGCGTTGAACAGGTGGCGAGGCAGGCCGGAAACGCGGCCCTCCGTGCCCTTGGAGGCGAAGAACTGGCCGACGCCGCCGTCTGACTGGAAGCCGGCGGAGGACTTGGCGCCGATGTAGGAGTAGGAAACCGTGCCGTAGAGGTGCTTGTTGGGCTGGTAGTTCATCTCAGCCTCGAAGCCCTTGGTGCGGAACTGCTGGATGATCGTGCTGCTGGTGCTCTTGAAGGTGCGCTTTTGATCGAAGACGGCGAAGTTCAGGAAGACCTTGCTGTCCATCAGCGCATACTTGCTGCCGACCTCGATCAGTTCGCTGGGCTGGAGGAAGTTGTCCTTGAACAGCGCGGTGCCGGCCGCATTCCAGCCGGTGATGCCACCGCCGTTGCCGACCGCACCGGAGGTGTTCTTGCTCTTGTTGTAGGTGACGTAGATGCTCGAGGTAGCCGTGGGCTTGAAGGTGAGCGAAGCGTTGTAGTTCGGAATCCACACGCTGATGCTGGCGCTCGGCTTCGCCGCGAGGAGCGGCTCGGTCACGTCGGCGTGGAAATGATCAAGGCGGCCGCCGGCCACGAAGCTCAGCTGCTCGGAGATGCGCCACGTGCCCTGCGCAAACGGCCCGATGGTGATGCCCTTCGAGTCGTTGGTGTCGCCGTTCTGGATGCCATCGGTCGCATAGCGGCCGGGCCAGCCGGGAACCGGCAAGCTGGTGAAGGGATTCGGGAAATTGACCGAATTGTAGACGTTCACAAAGTTCATGTCCTTGGTGAGGTCCCAGACGTTGGCCGGCTCGAAGAAATAGTCGTCGTAGGCCTTGGTGCGCTGGTAGCGGATATCGAGGCCCACGTTGACCGTGGCGCTCTTCCTGGTGAAGACGAACTCCGTGCGATTCTCGGCGAACCACGAGGGATCGATGATCTCGGAGTAGTAGTAGCTGCTGAGGGTGTTGCGGGCGGTGTAGCTGGCGAAGGAGTTGTTGGTCACCTTGAGCTCGGGGCTGACCGTGAACGTCTGGATCGCCTGCAGGTTGAACTCGCGGCCGGTCGAGTGGTCGCCCGGCTTGAGGAGGCGCTGGTGGCGGCTGATCTTGACGGTCGGTCCGAAGACGACGCGGTTGCCCGCGGGGAAACCGGAGGTGACCCAGCGGGAGTTCTGCGGATCGGAGACGGGCGCGGCGGTGCCGCCGATGGTGTTGATGTTGGCAAACGTGATCGCATTGCCGGCGGCGTCGCGGAAACCGAAGGGATACCGGGCAAAATCCGGCGCGGCGTTGCTGTTCACGCCGGTGAGGTAGTTCCCGTTGTCGATCAGGTCCTGCGTCACGCGGTTGATGCCCCAGTTCTCCGTGTAGCGGTAGAACGCGGCGGTGGCGTTGATAAAGACTTCGTAGCCCTTGGTGGGCCGGAGCGTAAGCGCGCCATAGATCGAGTGGTTCTTGTTGTAGTAGTCCCACGAGTAGCCCTTGGAATCGGTGCCCGAGTAGCTGAAGCGATAGGCGGCGGTCTGGGAGATCGGGCCGCCTTGATCGAAGGTCCACTCACGCTGCGAGTAGGAACCGACGGTCACGCTGGCGGAGCCCTTGGTGGCGTCGAAATACGGACGTTTCGTGACGAGGTCGACGAAGCCGCCGACATACATCGAGGTGCCCTGCACCGCGGTGGCGGGGCCCTTGACGATGTTGACCGACTCGACCGCGTTGAAGTCGAGCGGCAGGCCGTTCCCGTTGGAGGTGATGCGGCCGCGCACGCCATTGATGAAGATGTCCGCGGTGAGGCCGCGGATCGCGGGGTTGGCCGGGGCGCCAAAGTTCGTCGTCGAGTAGGCGCTCGAGGTAAGCTTGGTGAAGTCGAGCACGCTCGCGATCGCGATGTCGCTGAGCTGCTGGCGCGAGATGATGGTGACGTTGCGCGGCACATCGACGATGTTGTCGTCCGTGCCAAACACGGAGCTGAAGGGCCGCGCGGTCGGGAGGATTTGCTTCTCGAGCGGCACGTCCTTCACCTCGAATTTCTGCATCGTGGTGATTTCGGAGCCGGGTGTGGCGGGGGCGGCCGCGGCCATGAGGGGGCCGGACGCAGCAAGCCCAAGGATGGCAAGGGCCGCAGTGGAGTGGAGTCTAGGGAACGGTGTTCTGGAGATCACGCGGCCATGAAGCAGGCGGCACGCCACGTGGCGCAACCATTTCTTCGACGCGCCACTTTTCCCGGCCTGAACGGCCACAAGGCCACCCCCGCACCTGTCCGTCAGGTGAAGAGCGGCACGACGCGCATCCCGAGGACGTCGATCAAACCCTTGTCGGTGAGACGCAGCTCAGGAATGACGGAAAGCGGGAGCAAGTTGAACCCCATGTAGGGCACCTTGCAGCCGAGCTTGGTCCACGCCCGTTTGAGCGCGGTCGTCTCCTTGGCGACCACAGGTGCGCGCTGGTCGGAGAGCAGGCCCGCAATCGGCAGCGCGACGCTTGCCTGCACGCGCCCGCGGCGCACCACGCACACGCCGCCGCGCAGGCGCTTCACCGTGGCCAGCGCGAGCTGAAGGTCGGCCTCGTTGGTTCCCGCGAGGACAATGTTGTGCGCATCGTGGCCCACGCTGCTCGCGACCGCGCCGTCCTTGAGGCCAAAGTCGCGCAAGAGCCCGTAGCCCACCCCGCCGTTCTTCCCGTGCCGCTCGATCACGGTGAGGAAACAGAGATCGTGCTTCGCAAAATGATCCGCCCACGACCCAGCGGCCGGCAGCGCGAGCCTGTCATGCGCGGTGAGGATGCCAGGCGGGACCAGCCGGATGACGTTGGCGGTCACGGCCTTTTTCGGCAGCGGCGGCGAAAGCGGCTTCCGCGCCGGGAGCTTCACCGTCGCGTAGGCCGCCCGCGGGTAGCGGTAGCGCCGGCTGAGCGCGCGATCGAGAACCGGGGTGATGCGGCGATGGTGCACCACGAGTTCGCCGCCATACCATGTGCTCTGAACCTCGAGCGCATCGTTGAGCAGGACAAGATCGGCGCGGCGCGCGGGCGCGAGGCCGCCGAATTCCCCGTCCTTCGCATAGCGTGTCGCCGGATGCAGCGAACCCAAGCTCCACGCCGCGGTCGTCCGCAGCCCCGCGGCCACGGCCTGCCGCACCACCCAATCCATGCCGAAGAGAAACAGGTCGTCGGCGTCGCGATCGTCGGTGCAGACGCAGACGCGCTTCGGGTTGGCGCCGAGCTCCGTGACGGCCCTGATCGCCTGCGGCAGGGAATGCCACGGGGTCCGCGGGTTGCCGCCCCGGAGGAAAATCCACACGCCGTTCTCAAGAAAGTCGCCCGCGATCTCGCGGTCGATGGCCTCGTGCGTGTCGGTGATGCCGCTGGCCGCGCCGGCGGCGACAAACTGGCGGCCGTAGATGTGGCCGCACACCGGCCGGCCGCGCTTCAGCGCCTCGGCGAGGATCGCGTGGCTGCGCCCGTCGCCCATCGCGACCGGGATGTAGTCCATCTTTTCGCCCAGCGCCGCGGCCTCGGGCCAGCGGTCGAAGATTTTCCCGATCTTCGCCGGCGTGAGATCGCCGCCGGCGGTCTCGAGCTTGGAGTTTGTGGCGGGCACGGTGCTCGGCACCGTGAGGAAGATCGAAAGCGGCGCGCGGCGCGCGTCCTCCAGCATCCACTCGATGCCGGCGACGTCGCACACGTTGCCGATCTCGTGGCTGTCGCAGAAGACCGTGGTGGTGCCGTTGAGCAGCGCGGCCTCCGCGAAGGCGCAGGCCGTCATCATGCTGCTCTCGATGTGCACGTGTGGATCGACGAGGCCGGGGGCCACGATGCCGCCCCGCGCGTCGTGCAGCCGTGCGCCGGTGAGCTTGGACTTCTTGTAGTCGCCGGCCCGCTTCACGACCGCGATGCGCCCGCCCTTGATCCAGACCTCACGATCGCGGTGGATGCGCTCGGTGTAGGTGGAGAGCACGCGAGCACCGGTGATGACGAGGTCCGGGGCCGCGCGCCCCATCGCCACGGCGGCGAGCGTGCGCGTCATCGTGTGCAGCGGGGCGACGGAAAAGCGGGTGAGCATGGGGTCGACTCTGAAGCAACCCGCGCGCCGCGCGCGAGGCGGTTTTTCTCACAGCTCGTCCACGACCGCGCGCAGGACACGTGCGGCGATCTCGGCGACCGCGGCCTCGTTGGCGTCGATGGGATTGTGGCCTTGCTGGCCGCCGGCGAGATCACTCAGGCCGCGCACAATGAGGATCGGCTTGCGATTGACGTAGGCCACGTGGGCCAGAGCAGTTGACTCCATGTCGAGGCAGCGCGCCTGCCAGACGCGGAAGACCCATTCGCGGTATTTCGCGTTGTCCATGAACACCGGGCCCGCGACGCCCGTGCCGCCCACGCTCGCGGCAACGACACGGCCGGCCGCGCGCAGGGCGGGCAGCTTGGGCAGCGCGCGCCGCGCGGCCGCAAGCAACGCGGCATCGGCCGGGAAGTCGGCCCGGTTGCTGAACTCCTCCTCGCCCTCGCGGGCGACGCCTGTCTCGCTCGGGAAAATCATGCCGAAATTCGGCAGCTTCGGCTTCAGGTAGTCGGGCACGAAATGGCCGCCCTTGCCGTCCTCGTTCAGGTAAGCCGCCTCGCTGTGATAGGCCCAGCGCTCGGGCACGACCACGTCGCCCACGTGGAGCGCCGGGTCGATGCCGCCCGCGACGCCCGCGAACAGCACGTGCGTGATCGGGAAGCGATCGAGCGCGAGCTGGAGCTGGTAGGCGGCGTTAACGAGGCTGACGCCGGTGCGAAACACCACGACCTCCTTGCCCGCGTAGGTGCCGCGCCAGAAGTCGAGGCCAAGGTGCCGCGCGCGCGTGTAGCCGTTCTTCTCGCTCACGCGGAACTCGCGATGCAGCGCCGCCATCTCCGGCGGGTAGGCCGCGCAGAGCGCGTAGAGTGGCTTGGGCGCAGGCGCGGCGAGCGCGGGCAGCGCCACGACAAGGCCCAGGAGGATAAGGCGACGGGAAACCATGTGCGGCGAAAGCAGGCGCGGTGCCATGCCTGCCTCAGGTCCCCTCGTAGAGTGCGGCCAGCTGGAGCAACAACTTCTCGAGCTCGGCGAAATACTTCCCCTCGCTCATCTTTGCCTTGCGCTCGCGCAGCGCCGAAATCTCCAGCTCGAGCTTGTCGCGCCGGGCCCGCACGTCCGGGGAGAGCTCGAGCTCGGCGGGACTGCGGACAAGGTGGAATTGATGGGCGCGCGGCCCGTCCGCGGGAGCGCCCTCGCGCGCGCGCTTGGTGGCGACCACGCCGCGGAACCAGTCGGCGGGAGTGCCAAGGGCGTCGCCGTTGTCGTCGAGCAGCGCGTGCTCGGTGGCGAGGCGGTTCTCGGTCTTGTAGAACTCCGCGGTGCGGTGCGAGGCGCTGAGGAACGACTCCAGCAGCGAAATCTGCCCGTCCTTGTCGAGGTCGCTCTTGGGATCAGCGAGGGCCTCGGCCAGGAACTTACCGAAGCGCGCGTAGTTTTGCTCGTTGCCGCTGCGCGTGGCGCTGACGACCACACGCTGCGGCGCGGACAGACGCGAGAGAAACGGCGCGCTCGACGACGTGGTGTCGATGATCGCGAGCGGACGCTTGAAGGGCTTGAGCCACTCGGCGAGCTCACCGGAGGCGATGTCGGGGCCACGCAGGTTGAACTTGGCCTCCTTGCCGTCGAAGGTGCCGTGGCCGATAAGCACGAGCCAGAGCTCGGCGGGTCCGTCCTTGGCCTCCCCGGCGAGCGCCTGCTGCAACCGCTCGCGGTCGGCGGGCGCGGCGGACTCCACCCGTCCGATCTCGATGTGCTGGGCGCCGGCCTGCGCGCTGACCCGGGCCCACGCGTCGAGCTGCTGCGTGATGTCGGTCGCGAAGTCGGCCTCGCCGGGCGCGCCGGCAATGACGACTACGGTCGCCCGCTGGGCGAACGCGAGCGGCACGAGCAAACCGAGGCAGAAAAGCCTGCGCATACGGGACAAGATCATGGCATCCCTTTCCACCGCCGCAGGCCCCACTCGGCGAGCAGGCAGGCGAGCGCGAACCCGAACATCAGCGGCGTGTGCCACGCGGGATACGACCAAGTCTCCATGACGGGCGCGCGCAGCTCGGGCAAGCGCCCGGCGAAGGATTCCAGATCCGCCGCGGCCACGACCTGCCCGCCCGTCTTGCGCGCGAGATCCTCAAGCAGCGCGACATTGGGCACGAGCGAGCGGAACTCCTCAGCAGCGAGGTCACTGCTCCAGCCGGCCTCGGCCCGACCGAGGTCCGCGCCTTGGTGGTTTTTCACCGTGGCGACCGCCTTGAAGCCGCCAGTCTGCCGCGGGACGTAGGTGACTTGGTAGAGCCCGGGCTCGGTCAGGGCCGGCTCGGCCTCGAGCTTGATCGCGGCGCCGGCCGCGCCCTCGGTGCCGGCGAACACCACGGGCTCGATCTCGACGGCCACCGCGGCGTCATCGACGGGCTGGAACTTCTCGTCGCGCACCCGCACCTGCACGCGCACGGCGCCGTTGGCATCCGCGGCGATGGGCTCGGCGGTGGCCTGCACACGCAAGGGAACATCGGAGATCAGCCAGCGCACCATCTGCCGCCACGCGCGATCCATGTCGGCATGCTTGACGGCGTCGCGCATGCCCCAGCGCCACAGATCGCCGACCATCAGCGCAGCGGTGCGGCCGCGGCCGAAGCGTTGCACAGCGAGCGCAGGATGCTCGCCACCCTTGGCGTCCCGCACGGTGGCAATCACGCTGGCACCCGGCTTGAAGCCGCGCACCCGGTTGAGCACCTCAAAGGGCGGCATGCCCTCCATCCGCGTGCGCTCGTCGGCCTCGGTGGGGTTCAGCCGCGCCCACGCTTGCAACCAGCCTTCGCGAGCGAGCTGGTAGTTCACCGGGCCGACGGGCTCGCCGTTGGCCCCCTCGGGGGCATCGAGATAGACGGGCAGCGTCTCGCCGATGGGCGTGCGGTGATAGCCGCCCTCACGGAAACTCTCCATGCCGCCGAGCATGATGAGGCCGCCGCCGCGCTCCGCGACGAAGCGGTTGATCAACTGAGCCTGATCGGGCGAGAAAAACTCAGCCTCGAGATCGTCGAGGATGATCGCGTGGTAGCCATAAAGTTCCTCGGGTGTGCGGGGGAACCGGTTGCCGCCGGTGGCGAGCTCATGCTCGTCACGCACGTTGAGCCGGATAATCACGGGCTGGTCGTAGCGCTGCACTTCCTCGGGCGACTGGGCGCCGAAGCCGCGGAAAAGCGGGTTGCTGGTCTCGCCGGCGCGGCCGCGAAACTCGAACTTGGGCTCGCGCTTCGCAATCCGGATCAGCGCGACGAGCTGCACCTGCTCGTCCTCGGCGATCGCGCGGTTCAGGAACTTGAACTCCCAGTTCGGGCGGCCCGACACGTAGAGCACGCGATACGGCCCCTGTCCGCGGTCGACGGCAAAGACGCGGCTGTTGTTGGCCAGCGTGGCTTCCTCGGTCTGCGGCACCGCGCCGGGGGCGGGCGCGACGTCGGAGCCCGGCGTGCTCGCGCGCACCTGGTAAAAGGAGAGGCCCTGCTTCTCCGGCTTCAGCTGGAAACGGAACGCCATCGGCTCGCCGTCGGCCCGTGCGTCGGCGGTCTGCTCCTGCACAGTGCGGCCCTCGCGGTCGACAAGGCGGGTCGTGATCGGGCGGCCGCGGAAACCGGCGGACGCAACATCGGCCTGCACCGACACGGGCGCGTCCTCAAAGGAGGTCTGGCTCACGGCGACCTGCTGCACCGCGATGTCCTGCACCGCTCCCGCGCGCCCCACGACCACGGGGTAGATCGGCGGCAGGCCCTTCAGGTCGGGCAGCACGCCGCCGGCGAGATCGGTGGCGTTGCCGTCGGTGAAAAGCAGCACGCCCGCGAGCGGCCGGCCTTGGAAGCGCTCGCCGAGGGTCTTGAGCGCCGCGCCGATTGCGGACGAACGGCCCTCGAAGTTGAGCTCCGAGAAATCCTTGGTCGCCTGCAGGCGGGCATCGAATTGGTAGCGACGCACGTCAAACGTGGCCGCGAGCGACGACTGCCACGGCGACACGGACGCATCAAGCAGCCGCCTTAGCCCGGCGCCGCGGCTCTCGGTCTCACCGCGGTCGCGGACCTGCAGGCCCTGGCTGTTGTCGGCGACAACCGCGAAAAGATTCGCGCCGGGTCGCGCGCGCTGCCCGAGCCAAAGCGGCTCGAGCAGGCAGAGCGCGAGCGCCGCGAGGCCGAGCGCCTTGAGCCCAAGGCAGACCCACCGCAACGGATGGCCCACGGCCGCGCGGTAGCTCCAAAAAAGGACGAGCACCGCCACGCCGGCGAAGACGAGCACGGGCACGAGCCAGTGGGTGGCGGAAAAGGTGAGCGAGGAGGTCATGCGCTGGTGAACTTCGGCCAGCTCGGGGGCAGCGCTAGCCCGCCTTGTGAGAGGCGGGATTCTCCGGCATGTAAACTGACGCCGGTCCCGGCTCTCACGAGCCGGGCAACCAAAGACCGGCTCCGCGTGGATCGGCTCGGAAGAGCCGGGACGAATCGCGCGAGGTCCCGCTTCTGCCGAAGCAGGCTACGACTGGAAATAGCAAACCTCATTTATCCTTCCCCAGTTCCTCGTAGTAGCGGCGCACCGACTCGGCGAAACGGTTCGGCACCGGATCGCGATCGATGGGCGTGAGACTCTGCTTGGAATCACGGCGGGCGAGCTCCTCGGCGACGCGGTTTCGCACCTCGACGAGC
>JAEUHB010000391.1 GCA_016794665.1 Opitutaceae bacterium | reverse complement strand
GCGCTCCAAGCCCTCGCCGCGCGCCACGCCCGCTGCCGCGCCACGATCGGCGTGATGCCGCCGACGCCCCACCTCGCCTTCGACCTCGGCCCTCAGGCCGCCGCCGCCCGCACGCTATTCACGCGCCGTATGGCCGCCCGCGGCGTGCTCGCCTCGTCAGTGTGCTACGTGATGCACGCGCACGACGAAGCGGCCATCGCGCGCTATCTGGCCACCACCGACGAAACCCTCGGCGAAATCGCCGACCTCATCGCGCGCGGCGATCTCGAGACCGCCGTCGGCAACACGACCGCAGCCACCGGCTTCGCGCGGCTGGCGTAGTGTGCCTCGCGCTGCAAGCGGCGGTCACCGCGCCACGATCGGCAAGTGCTCCGCCAAGAATTTCTCGATCGCCACGCTGACGCGCGCGTTCATTTCCGAACGCCCCTTCGCTGCCGACTCCTCCAGCACGAATGCCGGGCGCTTCGTCGCTTTGAGCCTCTTGAGAAAATCGTTCGTCGGACTCGGGTAGTAACTGGCGGATGCACCCTGCAACGTCACGACCATCACCGGCCGGGTGAGCTCCGCGGCGAACATCGCCGGCGACCATTTTTTCAGGCGCTCATCGGTCGGCCCAAAATACAAACGCTCCACCGCGCGCATCCGCTCGAAGAGCGCCTCGGTGCTCGACCCGTCGCTAACGCGATCACGGATGTCCGCCAACCGGCCATCCACCACGACGCAAGCGACACGCTCCGGCCTGAGGATCGACAGCCTCAGCGCCAAGGTCGCGCCAAAGTCGGAACCCACGACCGCCACCTTGCGGTGGTCGAGCTTCGCCTCCGCTCCGACCCGATCCAGCGCCATGAACACATCGTCAGCCACGACCTCGTCGAGCCGCCCGCGGCCCGCCTCCCAATGCGCCAGACCGTGCCCGATCGAGCCACGGTGCGCGACTTCCAGCACAGCGAATCCCATCTCCACCAATGCACGAGTCACCGGCAGATAGTCGGGGACGGACGAGCCCAGGATCGGCGGGCTCAAGATCGCCGGGCTCGTGACCACCACGACCGGGAGCGGCGCGTTGCGCCTGCCCAGCGGCATCGTCAGATGCCCCGTGAGCCGCGCGCCATCGGGCTTCTTGATGATCCACTCGGTCGAGTGCACCGCACTCAGCGCAGCCATCCGCGGGGCGCGGTCGAGGAAACGGCTGAGCTTGCCGTCCGCCCGCGAGTAGACGGCAAAACCGCCTGGCTCGGCGCGGTGAGAGAGCCGCACCAGGAACCGTTCCCGCGCATCGTCCCAATTTTCGATTCGCACCGCGTAGTCCCACGCCATCCGCGCGATGCGCTCCTGCACTCCGCGCACCTCGGAGTCCAACCAAAGCGTGCCGGATGGATGCGCTGGGATGCGGGCACCGACGACCTGCCCAGTCTTTCGCTCGCGCACGAGCACGTCTTCGCCATTGCGCGGCAAAAACGGGGGCGCGAGATCGAGATTCGGATCCTCGATCGCGAAGCCCGTGCGCCGCTTGGTCCGTAAGTCGAGCGCGTAGATGCCAAACGTGTCACGGCCGACATTGGACGCGAGGTAGAGCACTTCGGGATCGCGGTCGAACCCCAGCGGAATCGATCGCGGACCGCAAACGTTAGCAGCGGTGAGCACGAATTCCGGCGACTTGTCGGTGCCAAGCACACGGTCCAGCGGAATCCAGCGCGTAAGCGCTCGACTGATTGCACGCAGCTCGTAGCCTTCCGGCGTATCGCGGCTCACGGTGCGAATTCGCGCCGCTCCGGCTCGATCGTAGATCATGGGCGCATCGCCGGAGCCCTCCCAGCGGACTTCCGATTTTCCGGAGCCAAGGTGAACCCGCACCACAATCACCTGGCTCAGCCACGCCGCCTCGACATGGACGAATTCTGGCTCGTCGGCCGACCAAGCAATAACCCTGACATTTCGCGGGAAAGCACGGACCGAGGTTAGAGTTTGCGGGCCATACCAGTGCGGCTGCTCCCAATCGACAACTCGTTTGTGGTTCCCGCCGTCGGCATCAATCGCAACGATCTCACGCCGGCCCGCCTGCGCCACCAGCCGCGTCGGGCTCACCCAAAGGATGCGATCAAACGCCGGCAGGCCGGCGGTTTCAGGATCGAGGCGGGCGCTGACGTTAGCCTTGCCCACGTCGAGATCGAAGACCCGAACCTCCACGTGGCCGCCCCCGCGCACGATTGCAGCGAGTCGTTTCCCATCCGGCGAGATCGCTGCCGTTTCGCATTCCAGGGGCGCGTGGATCGCTTGGTAGGTTTCCAGCGTGGCCGCGCGCAGCGACGCGACCAAAGCGGCCAGCAGGAAAACTGCGAAAATGCGCCTCATGCGGTGCGC
>JAEUHB010000390.1 GCA_016794665.1 Opitutaceae bacterium | reverse complement strand
CCGCGCGAAATCCACCGCGCTCTTTGTCGATCAGTCGATTGAGTTCATCAAGGGCAGCGGCGAAAAACCGTTTTACCTCCAGCTCTGGACGCTGGTCCCGCACGCCACGCTCAACCCCACGCCCGAGCAGCTCGCGCCCTTCGATCGCTTCAGCAACCCCGACATCCCGCACAAGAGCGCGCGCTCGATCTATTACGCGAGTGTCGCCGATCTCGACACGCAGATCGGCCGCCTGCTCGACGAGCTCGCGAAGCTCGGCCTCGCCGACAACACCGCGATCTTTTTCTCCAGCGACAACGGCCCCGAGGAAATCTTCATCGCCAACGCCGGCCACAGCGGCGTGGGCTCGCCCGGTCCGTTCCGTGGCCGCAAACGCAGCCTTTACGAGGGAGGCGTGCGCGTGCCGTTCATCGTCCGCTGGCCCGCGAAAATCCCCGCCGGAAAAATCGACGACACCTCCGTCGTGGGCGGCGTCGATTTCATGCCGACCGTTTTGAAACTCGCCGGCGTGCCCGCGCCCGCCGCGTGGCGCCCCGACGGCGAGGATGTGAGCGACATCCTCACCGGCCTCCCGCGCGCTCGCGCCAACCCGCTCATGTGGGAGTGGCGCTTCAACATCGCCGGTCACGTCAACAACCGCAGCCCGCAGCTCGCGATCCGCGACGGCGATTGGAAACTCCTCGTGAACCCCGATCGCACGCGCGCCGAGCTCTACGACCTCGCGCGCGATCGCATGCAGGTGGACAACGTCGCCGGCCAGCACCCCGAGATCGTCGCGCGTCTATCCGATCGCGTGCTCACGTGGGCCAAGGAACTCCCGCCCGGCCCGCGCGACGCCAACGCTGGCCAGAACGATTATCCGTGGCCCGGGGCGACCTCGCCCGCGGCTCCGGCCGCCGCCGGGGCGACCAAGAAAAAGGGGAAGAAGAAATCGTAGGGGCGCGCCTCGTGCGCGCCTTTTTCAGCAGGGCGCGGACGAGCCGCGCCCCTACGAAATCGCCGGCGACCGAGCGACTGCCTCCGCCTTTTCCCGCGCCCGTGGCGTCAGCGCACCAGTTGCTTCACCAGCGCCTGGATCATCCGCGGCAGATCGTAGGGGAAGCGCGCGGTGATCAGGTTGCCGTCGACCACGCAGGGTTCGTCGAGGACGGTGGCGCCGGCGTTCGCGAGATCGGGGTGGATGTTCCAGACGGCGGTGGCCCTCCGGCCGCGGAGGATGCCGGCGCTCACCATCACCCATTGGCCATGGCAGATCGCGCACGTCGGCTTGCCGGCTTCCCACATGCCGCGGACAAACGCCTGCGCGAGCGGGTCGGCGCGCAGGGCATCGGGGTTCCAGCAGCCGCCGGGAAAAATGCACGCGTCGTAGTCGGCGACCCTCGCCTGATCGAGGTGGCGGTCGATCGCGATCCAGCCGGCGTTTTCCATGAGGCGGATGGCGAGGACGTGCGTCGCGCATTGCGGCGGGAAGCGCAGGCCGAGCGTCGGGTGAAACGCGCCGATACGCGGCGAAACGACGTGCACCGTCGCCCCGTGTTCGGTGAGCCACCGGATCGAGCCGGTGATCTCGACCTCCTCGACGCCGTTGGTGCAGCAGATCGCGATCGTCTTGCCGCGCAGCAGCGCGGGGTTCGACGGCGGGTCGAAAAGAAAATGGTGCAGGTCGCGGTTCAACTCGCCGTCGGCCGCGGTGAGCAGCTCGGTGGAAATCGAAGGCACCAGCGCGGGCGTCATCAGCGCCTGGGCGCGGAGGAGGGCGGCGTTGCGAGCGGGGGCGGATTGGTCGGGGGCGTGCATGCGGCGGGTGGCGGGCATTCGAGCGTCGCGCCCGCGCCGTGACAAGGGCGGCGAACGCCCGCGAACACCCGCGGCGGCCGACGCCGTAGCGAGAATGCAGGACGACGAACCCCGTCACGCGCCCGTCCACGCGCCGGAGGGTCAGAAACTCAGGCTGTTGGTCATGCTCCAACTCGCGCCCTCGCGAATCATGCCGCGGGCCATCGTGCCGTCCGGCTGCGTGGACGTCGCGAGCACCTTGTCGCCTTGGAAGGCGTTGGCGACGTTGAGCTGGATGGACCAGTTGATGTTGTTCGCGAGGCGCCGTCCATAGCGCGCGGAAAGGCCCCAGGTCTGCACGGCCTCGTTGTAGTAGCGCGTGGCGAGATCGGTGACGATGCGCGTGCCCTCGGACTTGAGGCCGTAGCCGATCACCTTGGGATCCTCGTAGCGGTAGTTGAGACCGACGGAGAGACCGCGCAGCCGGCCTTGTTGGAAGGAATAGTTCGTGACGAAATTGTAGCGCCACTTGCTGAGTTCGCGCACGATCTGGCCGTTGTTCTGCAGGGCGACGAGGTAGGAGTCGTAGAAGCCGGAGAAACGGCGCAGCGCGTTGTCGGTGGGCGCGCCGCTCGTGAGGGCAAAAGGCACCTGGCCGGCGGGGCCGTTGAGGTGCTCCCAGACGAAGTCCATCAAGGCGCCGAATTCCGCGCCGGGGAGGTTGGTGCGGATCGACTCGGTGCGGGAGGCGTTGGCGGAGACGCGCCACGCGCGCGTGACGTTGGCGGTGAGCTCGAACTCGTAGCCGCGCGAGGTGGTGTCCTCGAGCAGCACGGCGTTTTCCGGGTAGGAAAACGTGGCCGCGGGATCGCGGGTGGAAGGGTTGAAGCCGCCGGTGGCCCACGCGCCGACGGCTTGCGGGAAGCGCTGGGCGAACTGCGCCTCCATCGCGAGCCACGCGTTGGCCGCGGCGACATTGAGCGGGATGTTCACCTGTTGGTTGGCGTAGGTGGTGCGGTCCGCCGCGGTGGCGGTGCCGGCGTTGATGCGCGACTCGAGCGCGGGATCGATCGAGCCCCAGCCGGCCTCGCGATCGACGAGGATGCGGTAGGTGTTGTCGAAGGCGGTGTTGAAGGTCTGTTCGAGCAGGAATTTCTGGCTCTGGAGCGTGGAGCTCGACGAGGCGTTCTTCATCTTCGTCTCGTATTTCGTGACGCGGAAGTTGAGCCGGCTCTCGCGATCGGAGAGGACGAGGCTGGTGTCCACGGTGTCGCCCTCGGCGCTGAGCACGGGGTTGCGGAAGACGCCGACGCGCGCGGGGTCGGGGTTGGTGTTCTGACCACGGTTGTATTGGAGCGA
>JAEUHB010000105.1 GCA_016794665.1 Opitutaceae bacterium | reverse complement strand
TCACCGCCGCGACGCGCACCGCGAGTTCGCCCGGCTTGATCACGACGTTGGCGTTGAGCGCCGCGCGCGCGCTGCCGTGGCTACCCAGCGAAAGATCCAGGCGGCCCGACGTCTTCGACAAGTTAGCCGAGGCCGTCGAGGTGTTGATGATGCCCGCGGGACTGCCGACGCCGAAGAGGAGGGCGTTGGCGCCGCGGTTCACCTCCACGCGATCGGTATTGTAGGCATCCATCGGGATGACGGCGCGGTAGAAGTTCGTCGCCTGCGTCGCCGCCGCGAGGCCGCGCACGCGGGTGCCGGCGGGGCCGTTGCCCAAATCCGGCTCGGCGGTGACCGCCCCCAGCGCAGGGGTGGCCCCCGAGAAATTCCCGCCGAAGCCCGAGACCTCCATGTTGGTCTGGTAGACGAGCACGTCGCGCAGGTTGAACGAGGCCGTGTCCTCGAGGAACTTCGACGTGATCACGGACACCGCGGCGCCGAGGTCGGTGAGCTTGGACTTCAGGCCGGTGCCGGCGAGCGACTCGCTGGCCTCGTAGCCGACGTCCTTGTCCGACGTGATGGTGAACGGCGAAAGCATGATCGTGTCCGCGGAGGCTGGGGCCCGGGGCGCGGGCGCCGTCTGCGCCGGGAGCTGCGCGACGGCGGCAACGAGCAGGACGCCGGCGCGGAGCCGACGGTGGAGAACGCGACACGCGGTCGCGGCGTTTTTGGGGCCGGGGTGGTTCATGAAGGGGTTGGGTCGGACGTCCAGACGACGCCGAGGACGCAGCTGGTTCTGCGGTAAGGTCACCCACCGGAAAATTTGGACACAAAAAAACGCCGCCATGGGCGGCGTTCGCGAAAGGTCTGCAATCCGTGCGCCTCAGCGCACCTCGCCCGGCTCCGGCGGCCGCGCGGCGAACCGGCCGCTGGGCTTCGCGGGATCGTAGGCGGAGTTCGGCGAGGGAAACCGCGCGCCCACATTCTTCTGCCAGGCCTGGAGCTCTGCGCGCAGCGCCTTCACCCGGGCCGGCTCGGCGGCGGCGAGGTTTTTCTGCTCCGCGGGATCGGCGCGCAGGTTGAAGAGCTCGATCGTGCCGTCCTCGAACCACTCGATAAGCTTCCAGTCACCGCGGCGCACGCTCGCGCCGGGCGCGCCGCCTTGGTTGCCGTAGTGCGGGTAGTGCCAGAAGAGCGCCCGTTCCGGCGGCGCGCGGCCGGCCGTGAGCAGCGGAAGCAGGTCCACGCCGTCGCGCGGATGATCGGACGGCATCGGCACGCCCGCGGCGGCGAGGAACGTCGGGAAAAAATCCGGGCTGCTCACCGGCACGTCGATGACCTTGCCCGCCGTGATGCGCGCGGGCCACCGGACAATCAGCGGCTCGCGCACGCCGCCCTCGTAGAGCCAGCCCTTGCCGCCGCGCAGCGGGTGGTTGGAGGTCGGCCAGCCCTCGCTGGTCGAGAGGCCGCCGTTGTCGCTCGTGAAGACGACGAGCGTGTCGCGCTCGAGATCGTGATCGCGGAGGGCCTGCATGATCTTGCCCACCGCGAGATCCATGGCCTCGACCATGCCGGCGTAGACGGCGTGGTTCTGCGTGAGGCGCACGTCGCGCTCGCCCTCCTTGCCCCACTGGGTCTGCGGCGCGACGCGGGCGCGCTTCGCCTCGTATTTCGCGCGCAGATCGGCGCGGGCCATCAACGGCGTGTGCACATCGTAGAACGGCAGGTAGACGAGAAACGGCCGCGCCTTGTTCGTCGCGATGAACTTCGCCGCCTCGGTCGCGAGCCGATCGGGCAGATGCTCGCCCTTGGGGCCGTCGGGCAGGCGCGGGTTCCCGTAGGGGGAAAAATAGCGGTCGCCCCCGTAGGGCCCGCCGCGCTCGTTGCCGCCGAGGTTGACGTCGAAGCCTTGATCCTCGGGCCAGCGGCCCTCGGGGCCGAGGTGCCATTTGCCCGCGAAGAACGTCGCATAGCCCGCGGGCTTGAGGGCCTCGGCGAGGGTCGTCTCGGTCAGCGCAAGCTCGAGCGCGTAGGGCGCGGGCGCGAGGCGCGTGTTGCGCTTCCACGCGGCGGGCTGGGCCGCGCCGATGTAGTCCGTGATGCCGGTGCGCTGGGGATATTTGCCGGTGATCACGCTCGCGCGCGTGGGCGAGCAGACCGGGCACGCGGCGTAGGCCTGGGTAAACCGTGCGCCCTCCCGCGCGAGGCGGTCGAGGTGCGGCGTCTCGTAGAACGTGCTGCCGTAGCTGCCGAGATCGCGTTGCCCGAGATCGTCGGCGAGGAGGAAGACGATGTTGGGCGGCCGCCCGCTCGACGAGCTCGGGGCAGGCGGCGCGGCGCCGAACAGCACGGGCATCAGGGCGGCGGCGAACAGCGCGAAACGAAGGGGAGCACTCATGGGGCGGGCTCACATCGCCGCAAAAGCGCGCCGTGCGCGCAAAGGGAAAAACGCACTCGCCTGTCCCGCCGGCAACTTCGCACACTCCGGCCGACCCATGAACCCTGCCACCCTGCTCCGCCGCCTGCCGGCATTCTGCGCTTTCGTCACGCTCGGCTCGTGGGCCGTCGCCCAGACGGCCCCCGCGCCCTCCCCCACCGCCGCGACCGCCGCCACCAAGGACGAGGCCGTCGTGCTCTCGCCCTTTGAGGTGAACTCCGGCAACGACCGCGGCTACCAAGCCGCCAACACCCTCGGCGCCACGCGCACCAACGTGGCCATCCGCGATCTGCCGATGCAGATCAACGTGATCACGGAGCAGCTCATGATCGACCGCGCGTTGTTCGACCTCGACCAGGTGCTCGACGTGATCCCGGGCACGGCGCGCACGTTCAACGAGTTTGTCCCGCAGGCCAACATCCGCGGCTTCGATTCCTCCGCCGCCATGCGCAACGGCGTGCGCGGGCTCACGACGCCCGACATGAACTCGATCGCGCGCGTCGAGACGCTCAAGGGCCCCGCCGCCCTCCTCTACGGCCAGACGCAGCCCGGCGGCGTGATCAACTACATCACCAAGAACCCGTCGCCCCAGCGGAAGACTTCGCTGCGTCTCAGCGTCGGCAGCGACGAGCTCTTCCGCAGCGAGATCGACACCACTGGCCCGATCAATGCCGCCAAGACGTTCAACTACCGCCTCGGCGCCACCTACTACACCGTCGAGAAGGGCGAGCGCCAGCGGAGCCTCGACCGCGTCTCCGTCGCGCCGATGCTCCAATGGAAGCCGTTTCAGCACACGAGCATCGTCGTGCGCTACAGCAACACGCACGACAACATCCGGCCCGCCGAGGGCCTCGCGCTCAAGCCCACCGGCGCGCTCAACCGCGGCGGCGACGTCTCGTATTTCGCCGCTTTCGGCCTCGTCGACGCCGCCGATACCCCGCAGTGGGTCGACGACGTCGGCCCCGGCTTCATCAAGGACAGCCCTTCGTCCTACCGCGACTACAAGCCCGCCGTCTGGGAGCTCGAGGCGACGCAGCGTCTCAATGCCGCGATGGATCTGCGCTTCAACTTCGCCTACCACCGCCGCGCGCGCTCCAGCATCCGCGAGGGCGGCACTGGCCTCGTCAACCCTTGGACGCAGACCGGCCCCACCATCGCGAGCCTCGGCGGCCGCAATTCGTGGCACCTCGACGGCACGCCCGGCGATCCGTTTCCCGAGGCGCGGCACACGTATGATTTTGCCGGCCGCGGCACGTTCTCCGGCGCCGGCATCGATCCGCTTTCCGACACGCGCCTCCTCAACGGCCTCCCCTACCGCTACGATCCGAACGTCGCCACGCTTCAATACACGCCGGGCAAGTCCGGCTGGCGCCGCGCCAACTGGATCGGCAACAACCGCCGCGAGCGCCGCGTCAACGGCCAGATCGATCTCGTGACGCGCTTCAAGGCGCTCCGCGCGAACCACACGCTCCTCACCGGCTTCGAGCACAACGAAGACCGCGTCTGGGAGAACAACAGCACCTTCGTCCGCAATCCCGCGCTCGGCACCGCCGGCGCCACGCTTTTCACCGTCCCCGGCACGACGACGCAGGTCACCAACGTCGTCGACTACTGGTATAACATCTACAGCCCGGCCTCCACGGCGGCGCGCGATGCCTTTGCCAAGCGCAACCTCGCGCCGCTCTCCGGCTTCACCAGCAACGGCGCCAACAACGACCAGCGCTACACGAGCAACGCCTTCTACGCGAATTGGTCCGCGACGTTTAACCAGAACCGCGGCCGCGTCTCCTTCGGCGGCCGCTTCGACGACGTCTCCGCGCGCAACAGCACGAAGAACCCCGGCATCAATCCCATCGGGTTCGACGGCGTGGTCACGAGCACGATCGAGGGCGCGCGCCGGCGCACGACCCCGCAGGGCGGCATTTCCTACCGCGTCACCGATCCCGTTTCCGTCTACATGCTCTACTCGCAGTCGGTGAACCCGCGCGTGACCTTCCAGCCCGCGCGCACCGCCGCGCGCGAGGTCACGCTCAACACCCGCTACCAGCAAGACGGCCTGCCCGCGCCCAATCTCGACAGCAAGCCGTGGGGCCAGCTGCTCGAGCCCGAGTTCGGCAAGAGCTTCGAGTATGGCGTGAAGACCGATTTGTTCGGCGAGCGCGCGATGATCAACCTGGCCTACTTCATCATCGACAAGAAGAACGTCTCCCGCGGCAAGCAGGCCGCCGATCCCGACAGCGCGGTCGGCTTCCTCGACCTCAGCGGCCAGGAGCGCGCCCGCGGCCTCGACCTCGATTTCTACATCCGCCCCGTGCGCGAGCTGCAGCTCGGCGGTGGCGGCCTCTACAACAAGACCGAGATCGTCGCCGTCAACCCGACCACCCTCGCCTCGCCGTTTGCGACGACCTTCGCCGCCAACACCGGTCCCAACGCCCCCTACTCGCTCCTCGGCCGCCGCACGCCCAACGCCGCGAAATACTCCGGCAACGGCTACGTGCGCTACGAGTTCTCCTCCGGACCGCTCAAGAACACCGGCCTCGGCCTCAGCTACATCTACATGGCCCCGCGCCGCGAGGGCGACGCCCAGCGCTGGTCCGAGAGCTGGAGCCGCTTCGACTTCAACGCGAGCTACCGCACGCGGTTCATGAACCGCGCGACGACGTTCAGCCTCGTCGTCCGCAACCTCACCGACCGCGAATACCGCGTCGACCGCGACACGTTTGCGCAGCCGCGGCAGTTCGTCGGCAGCATGGGCGTGGAGTTCTAAGCCACCGCTGCAGGCGGGGTGCCACCACCCCGCCTAGATTGATTCACTGCTACCGCCGCTGCGCCCACGCCGGCGTGCCGAACCAGTCGTGCATCTCGCGCTCGAACGGCGCGACGACCTCCGCCGGCTCGGGCAGCGCGCCACGGTCGCCCGTCTCGGTCATCCACGTGTCGAGCGCCGCGCGCAGGCGGGCGAGCGCCTCGCGGTGCTCGGGCGCGGTCGACTTCGCCAGGTCGCGGATCTCGTGCGGGTCGGCGCGCGTGTCGTAGAGTTCCTCGCTCGGGCCGGCGCGGAGCATCAGTTCGAGCGGCGGGCCCGTGAGCCGGCCGGCCGCGTGCAGCTCGCGCATGAGCGGATAGATCAGGAAGCACTTTTCCTTGTAGCGGTTCAGCGAGGCAAAGGTCGGGCCGGCGCTGAGGGTGCGAATGTAGTGCCAGCGCTCGTCGTGCACGGAGCGCACGCGCTGCTGCGTCTCGTCGATGCGGTCCCGCGCCGCAAAGGCGTAGCGCCGCGGCTCGCCGGCGTCCGGCCCGTAAAGCACGCGGCCTTGCGTCAGCGGTCGCGGCGTCACGCCCGCAATCGCCAGCGTGGTCGCGGTGAGGTCGATCAAGCTGACGATGCGCTCGTCGACGGTGCCGGGGCGGTATTGCGGCGGCGCGGGGAAATTTCTCGGCCACTTCACGATCAGCGGCACGCGCAGGCCGCTGTCGTAGCACCAGTGGATGCCGCGCGGATCGAGGCGGCCGTTGTCCCCGAAGAAAAGGATCACGGTGTCGTCCTCGAGGCCGTCGCGGCGCAGGCGCTCGAGCACCCAGCCGATGCGGCGGTCGAGGCCGGAGACGGAGTTGAGGTAGCGCGCCCACTCCTCGCGCACGATCGGGTGGTCGGGATAGTAAGGCGGCGGCGTGACGTTTTCCGGCGTGGCGATGCGCTCGTGCTCGTCCTCGCCGACCCATTTGACCCGCGGCTTCCGGGCGCTCTGCCGGTCGTAGATGTCGTATTCGATCTCAATCGAGTTCACGACCGCGAAGAACGGGCGCTTTCCCGCCAGCGACGACCAGTCCGCGGAGTCGGGATGATAGATGGGGCCCTCGTTGACGAAGTTCAGGTCGAGCTTGCCGGTGCCGACGGCCAGCGGCCCGATGGTCTTGAGGTTGGCGGTGAAGTAGCCGGCGTCGCGCAGCCAGTGCGTGACCGGGCGCACGCCCGCGGGCAGGCGGAACGCGTCGTCGCGATGCGAACGCATGTGGTGCGTATCGGTCGTGGTCTGATACCAGCCCGTGAAGAACGCCGACCGGCTCGGCGCGCACGCGGGGTTGGTCGAGAACGCCCGCGTGAAACGCACGCCGCCCGCGGCCAGCGCATCCAGGTGCGGTGTGCGGACGTTCTTCGCCCCGTAGCAGCCGAGGTCATGCGAGAGATTCTCGCCCACGAGCCAGAGGATGTTGGGCCGCCGCGCCGGCTCGGCGGCGCTCGCGAGGCACGCCGCGGCGAACAGCAAGGCAAGGGAGGCGGAGCGCATGGCAAGCATCCGGTCAGCGACGCGCGGCGGCTTCCGCAAACACCGGCGCGAAGAGCTCGGCCACGGCCTCGTAGGCTTCCTTCGTGAACGACGAGCGCGAGAGGTTGCCGACCATCGCCACGACCGTGCGCGTCTCCGGGTGCAGCAACAGCACGGAGTTGCCACCGATCGAGCTGCCGGTGTGAAGCATCACGCGGTGGCCGTGGGCGTCGCGCTGCACGCGCCAGCCGATGCCGTAGTCGGTCGGCTTGCCGTCGCTGGTCTGCTGCGAGGTGAACAGCGCCGCGAGCGACTCCGCGCGCAGGAATCCCGGCGCGAGGTGGGCGAAGCCGAAGCGCAGGAGGTCCTCGGGCGTCGAGAGGAAGCCGCCGCCGGCCCATTTGTAGCTGCTGTCCACGGGCGGCGCGACGCGGAAGGCCCCGGGGGCGCCCTCGTAGAATTCCGTGCGCTCGGGATCGACGACGCCCGCGCGGTCGGCGCGCGTCTGCGCGAGGCCCAGCGGATCAAACACGGCGGACTGCATGAAGCGCAGGAACTCCTCGCCCGCCGCGCCCTCCATCATCGCGCTGAGCAGGTTCCAGCCGTAGGTGGAGTAGATGTATTTTGTGCCCGGCGGGGCCTCGAGCGGCTCGTGCTCAAAGAGGGTTAGCCCGGCGCGGACATTGGGAAACGGCCGGTTGAGCAGCGTCTCGTCGCCGCGGTAGTGGCGGATGCCGCCGAGGTGCCCCGCGAGCAGCCGCCCGGTGATCGGCGCGCCGTCCTTCTTGGGAAAATCCGGCACATAGCGCTGCACCGGCGCATCGAGGTCGAAGCGGCCCTGCTCGACGAGGCGCATCAACCCCGCCGCGGCGATCGGCTTCGAGATGCTGCCGATGCGGAAGCGCGTCGCCGGCGTGACCGGCCGACGCGCCGCGAGGTCGGCGTAGCCGAAGCCCTCCGACCACACGACTTTCCCGTCGACGCCGACGGCCACGGAGAGCCCGGGGACCTTGGGCGCAAGGTCCCGGGTGACGAGTGCGCGGGCGTCAGCGATGGCCCGCTCGAGCGCGTTGACGCCGGCGCTCGCAGCCGTCGCGCGGCGCAGCTCGGCCCAGTGGCTGAGGGCGTTGCCGGCGCGGGGATCGACGCGGCTCTTGGCGATGACGGCGCCGTTGAGCACGTCGCCCCGCTGCTTCAACGAAAGCGAGAGGTGCGAGTGGTTGCGGCTCGTGTCCTCGGTCCCCAGCTCGCCGAAAAAGTCGCCCACCAAATAGCCGTCATCGAGCGCCGCGTTGTTCACCAGCGTCCGGAACTGCCGCGCCACATGCGCGACGATCTCGCCATCGGCGCGGACCTCGAGCGTGAGGGCGCGCTCGCCCGCGTAGGTCTGGACCTTGCCTTCCCATTTGCCGACCAGCCCGGCCGGCGGCGCGAACTTCCGCGGCGGCGCAGTCGGCTGCGCCGCGGGCCGCTGCCACCGCGGGAGCTTCAGGCGCTGGATCTCGTCGGCGACGCGGCCGGGCAGCGCGGTGCGGGCGTTGCAAAGCACGATGATCGCGAGGCCCTCCTGCGGGAAGATGCGCAGCACCGTGTTGACGCCGCCCATGCCGCCGGTGTGGCCAAGCATCCGATACCCGCCGGCCAGCTCGGCCGTGCCAAAGCCGACGCCGTAGCCGCTGGTGCGACCGGTCGGCTGCGTAGGCCGGTGCATCTCGTCGAGGCTGGCATCGCTCAGGATGGCCTTCTGGTCGGGCAGGCGCGCCTTGAGGTGAAAGAGCGCGAACCGCGCGAGGTCGTGCGCGCTTGAGAACACCGCCGAGGCGCCGGGGTGATCGAAGTCGTAGAAGGGCAGCGGGCGGCCATCGGTCCCGTAGCGCGCCGCGGCGAACGCCTCCAGGCCGGGGCCGATGTCCACCGACGTGCGTGTCATCCCCAGCGGCACGAAGACCTCGCGCCGCATGAACTCCACGTAGCCGACGCCCGACACCCGCGCGATCGCGTGATCGAGCAGGCCGTAGCCGAGGTTGGAGTATTGGTAACGCTCGCCGGGCGCCGTCACGAGGTTCGCGTAGCGCCGGATCGTCTCCTCCATCGGCGGGCGCCGGTGCGGCTCGTCGACGAAGAAGAATTGGTAGTGCAGCGGCAGCCCCGAGGAGTGGTTCGCGACCCGCCGCACCGTGGCCTGCGCCGCCTCGCCGAGCCGCGCCGTGATCCGCGCGCCGCCGAGGTAGTCGTCGATCGGGCGGTCGAGGCCGATCTTGCCGGCCTGCACCAGCACCATCAGCGCCGTCGCCGTGATGGGCTTGGAGATCGAGGCGAGCGAATAGGGCGTGTGCTCGGTCGCGGGCACGCGCTTCTCGCGATCGGCCCAGCCAAAGCCCTCCGCCCACTCGATCGTGCCACCGCTCACCACCGCGACCGCGGCGGACGGCAACGCATGTTCGGCGATCTCCTTGCGGATGAGCTCGCG
>JAEUHB010000101.1 GCA_016794665.1 Opitutaceae bacterium | reverse complement strand
CGGGGTGCGCGCCAAGTGCCGAGTGCTCCGCAACGCGATCGAGCCGGCGGCGTTGGCCGCCGAGCCGGTGGCGTTGCCGGAGATGATCCACCGGCTCGAGATCGTGATGCTCGGCAATGTGCGCGTGGGGGTAAAGGGCTATGACTTTGCCGTGGAGATGATGCGGCGACTGAAGGCCGAGGGACGGCCGGTGCGGCTCCGCATCGCGGGCCTGCCGATCGAGCTGGAGCAACTGCGCGCCGAGATTGCGCGCGCAGGCGTGGGCGACGCCGTGGAATTCGTGGGGCCTGTCACCGAGCCCCTCGCCTTCCTGCGCACGGCGCACGTGTTTTTGCTCTTCAGCCGGCTCGAGGGCATGCCCAATGCGCTGCTCGAGGCGATGGCGCTCGGGCTTCCCTGCATCAGCGCGCGCGTGGGGGACGTCGCGGATTTCACGCGCGACCGGACGCACCTCCGCCAGATCGACGTGGGCGACGTCGCCGCGGCGTGCGAGGCCGTGCGTGACGCGCTCGCGGACTGGCCGGGCTTTCGCGCGATGGGCGCGGCTGCGCGGCGGCTGATCGCGGAGGAATTTTCCCAAGAGGCGTTCGAGCGGAACCTGACCGAGTGCCTCGCGGATGTGCTGCCGCAGCGCGTGGCGACGTTATGAATGTCCCCGGGAAAAAGCTCATTCTCGTGGTAGGCGAGGATTGGCATTTCGTGACCCACCGCCTTGAATTCGGGCGCCATCTCGTGCGGCAGGGGTGGGAGGTGCTCGTCGCGACGCGCGTGAACGGCGACGAGCATCGCGCGCGCATCGAGGCCGCCGGCCTGCGGGTGGTTCCAATGCCAGTGGAGCGCGGGAGGCTGCTGGCGTGGCGCGACGCGCGCTACCTGTGGCGGCTTTTCCGGCTCTACCGCCGTGAGCGGCCCACGATCGTGCACCATGTGGCGATGAAGCCCGTGCTCTACGGTTCGCTTGCGGCGCTCGGCTGCCGCCGCGCCAGCGTGGTGAACACGCTTGCGGGCCTCGGCCACCTCTTTACGAGCGAGCGCAAGCGGGTGCGGCTGGTGCGGCGGGCCGTGCTGGCCGTGTTCCGGCGGTGCTTCGCGCGGGAGCGCACGCGGGTGATTCTGCAGAACGCGGAGGACTTTGCCCTCTTTCGCGAATTCCTCGGAGCGCGCGCGGGCAACTTGCGGCTCGTGCGCGGCGCAGGGGTCGATCCGGCGCGGCACCGTGTGGTGGCGCATGGTCCGCGCGCCGAGGCGGTGGCGGTCATGGCGTCGCGTTTGCTGCGCGACAAGGGCGTCATGGACCTGATCGAGGCCGCGCGCCGGTTGCGCGCCGGGCGCGTGCCGTTGCGGGTCAGGATCGTCGGCGGCACCGACCCGGACAACCCCACCTCGCTCACGACTGAGGAGTTGGAGGCATTGCGAAGCGAGGGGGCCGTCGAGTTCACGGGGGCGCGGCCGGATGTCGCGGAGATTTACGCGGCAGCCGACGTGGCGGTGCTTCCGAGTTACCGGGAAGGGCTCCCGCGGGCGCTCATCGAGGCCGCGGCCTCGGGCCTGCCGATCGTAACCACCGACACCTCGGGCTGCCGCGAGGTGGTCGCACACGGCGAAAACGGGCTGCTCGTGCCGGTGCGTGACCCTGGGGCGCTGGCGGAGGCGTTGCGCACCCTCGCGTTGGATCCGGCGCTGCGCGCCCGATTGGGTGCGGCGGGGCGGAAGCGCGTGGAGCAGGAGTTTTCTCAGGCGATTGTCTTCGCCGAGATTGCCGCGATCTACGCGGAGCTTGCGCGCGCCTAGCGTGCGCCGCGCACCATCGCGACGACGGTGCGCAGGACGATGTGGAGTTCTCCGGCGACGCTGGCGTATTTCAGGTAGTGGAGGTCGTAGGAGAGCTTCTCCCTTGTGTCGTCCACCGAGGCGCCGTAGGCGCAGTTCACCTGGGCCCAGCCGGTGAGCCCCGGCTTGATCAGGTGGCGGAGGCGATAGAAGGGTATTTCCCGCTCGAGCTGCGCCGCGAGTTCGGGGCGTTCCGGCCGCGGGCCGATGAACGACATCTCGCCGCGAAGTATATTCCAAAATTGCGGCACCTCGTCGATGCGGCTCTTGCGCAAGAAGCGCCCGAAGGCGGTCGCACGTTCGTCGTTTTCCCGCGCCCATTGGATACCTTTCACCTCGGCATCTCGGCGCATCGTGCGAAACTTGAGGATGCGGAACGGGCGGTTCCGGAGGCCAACGCGCGTCTGGCTGTAGAAAATCGGCCCGCCATCCTGGAGGCGGATGATGAGCATCACGATGGGGGCCGCAGGAAGGAATAGCACGAGCCCGGCGATGCCGACGACGATATCGACGATGCGCTTGGCAGCCGAGAAGCCGGGGTGCGCGTGAGCGGGCTCGAAATCCCAGAACCATGGCTCCGTAAGTCGCGGAAGAAAGACGCATTCGCAGTCGCGCTCGAAAAAGTAGCCCAGATCCACGACGCGAAGGCCGGCCTCGCTGCAGGCCAGCAGCGCGGCGCGCTCGCGTGGCACCGGCCCTTCGGGCAGGTCGACGATGAGTTCATCCGCGCCGGCCTCGGTGCACCGCGCAGGCAGCGACGCGCCGGCGGTCGCCGCATCCGCGGGCGCGATGCACCCCACGATGTCGAGCGGGAGCCGGATTCGGCGGATAGCGGCATGCACGGTCTCGGCGGTTGCCACCGGGCCGATGATGATGGCGCGACGCCGGTCCGACTCGGCGAGTTTTCCCAGCAAGGTGCGCGAACCCACCACGAGGACGAGGCCGAGGCCGAAGGCAAGGAGGAGCACGAAACGCCCGACAAGGCTGAACTCCACCGCGGCGTGGACCACCGAGAAAGCGATCATGCCGCCGAGGATGCCCGCGGTGGCCAGCGTGGTAGTCTCGGGCACGCCGCGCCCGGCTTGCGTGCGCTGGAGCCCGGTCACTTGCAAGCCCAGGGCGATGCCGAAGGGCAGGCCGTAGCCGATGAAGCGAAGGTTGGGCGCCAGCCAGACTCCGTCGAAGACCGCCGTGGTGACGCGGGGCGAGAGCCTGAGCGCGCCCACCACGGCGACCCACGCGAGCGCGTAGTCGAGGACGAAATAGGCGAACGTGCCGAGGTGCCAAAGGCTGCGTGGCTTGATTTCCCGATCCAAGGTGCGGTGGTAGTTTGAAGGAGGGGAACTCTCCCGGGTTCCGGGCCTGCTTCAACGGCGAAGTGACGCGCCACGGCCGGTCGACCCGGGGCCGCGTGATCAGTGGAGGAATCGCTGCCGGACTGCGCCGGCTATTTTTTCTCAGTGGCCGCTGCGAGGAGTCGGCGCGCCTGTTCCGCGGAGTCACCCTTGAGGCCGATTTCGAGGGCGCGCTCGAGCGAGCGCTTGGCGGCGGCGGTGTCCTTCAGTTCGTGCTGGGCGCGGCCAAGGCAATAGAGCAGCTCGGCGTCGTCGTTGATCGTGCGGGCGGCGTCCTGCAACAGCGGGGAGGCGCGCTGAAAATTGCCCTGGCGGAAGAGGATCAAGCCGAAGGCGCGCGCGACCTCCGCGTCGCCGGGGTAAGCCTCGCGGGCCTTGGCTGCGACCTCCGCCGCGGTTTTCGGCGGCTCGGGCTGCGCGGCGTAGACGATGGCGAGGCGCTTCTTGGCTGGGATGAAATCCGGGTAGCGCTTCAGAATGCGGTCGTAGCTTTGGAGGGCCCCTTTGAGGTCGCCGCCGCGCTCCAGCGCGATGGCCTCAAGCATCAAGGCGGGCACACTTTCGGGATCGGAAGCCAACGCAGCGGCCGCGGTCTTGGCCCCGACAGCGGTGTCGGCACCGGGCTGGGCGAGTTGGATGAGCTCAAGGAACTGGCGGGCTTTGGGCGCGCGGGGAGAGTTGGGCGCGGCGCGAAGGCCGTCGGTGAGTGCGTTCTCCGCAGCGGGCACGGCGCCCATGGCATAGGCGGCGTCGGCAAGGTCGAGAAAGAGCTCGCCGTCGTCGGGCAGGCGCCGGGAAGCTTCCTGAAGCAAGCCGAGCGCCGCGTTGAATTCTCCGACCTGATAAGAGATGCGGCCAAGCGCCGCGGCCAAGTGCGGCTCGGCCGGCAGGGTCTTGCGCGCCTCGCGGCCGAATGCGAGAGCCTTTGCCGGATCCTTGCGGGCGTGCACGCGCACGGTGCCGAGGATTGCAGGCGTAAACGCGGAGTTGGTCTTGAGCGCCGCGGTATAGGCGGCGAGCGCAGCGTCGGGTCGGCCTTCGTGTTCGTGCAGAGCGCCGAGGCGCAGTTGCGCCACCGGGTCGTCGGCCCGCGCGGCCAGCGCTTTCTCGAGCACGGCGCGGGCGGCGGCACCTCCGGTGGCATTTGAAGATAGCACGTCCAGGCAGCGGCGGGCGTCCGCCCCGGCAGAAAGATTGGGATCGAGCTTTAGGGCCTGCTCGAGGTGACGGCGGGCATCGGCCTCAAGTCCCGACGTGTAGGAGGCGAGGCCGGCGTGGTAACGGACCTCGGCGTGGTTGGGCAGCCGCTCCGCGCTTTCGGTGAGCAACGCAAGCGCTTGTGCATATTGGCCGCGCTTGAAGTGGATCCAGCCGAGAGTGTCCGCTACTTCGGGCTGCGATGGCAGGGCCTCGCGCGCGCGTTGCGCGGCGTCGAGAGCTTTTTCGAGATCGATGACATGCTCGGAGTAGATGCTGGCGAGGTTGTTCAGCGCCGGCCCCATCTTTGGGTTCGCGCGCAACGCGCCTTCGTAGGCGTCGCGGGCGGCCTTGTAGTCTTTCTTCGATTCGTGCAGCGAGCCTAGGAGATAGTGGGTGCTCGCGTCGTTGGGATTCTTGGCGATG
>JAEUHB010000094.1 GCA_016794665.1 Opitutaceae bacterium | reverse complement strand
TTCTGGATCGCGGCGCCGAAGCTCACCGGGCGATCCTGATCGGTCATGGCGAAGCCGGCGAGGTTCACGAGCAGCTTGCCCTTGAAGAGATCGAAGCGGGCACCGGCCTCGATGTTGCGCACGGTGGCGCCGTCGAGCGGATTGCCGTTGCCGTCGTAGGCGGAGTAGGCGGGCCCGACGTCGATCGAGCTCATGGTGTTGGCGTAGAGGCGCACCCAGTCGACGGGCAGCCAGATCGCGGTGACGCTCGGCGAGCGGTTGGTGACGGGCTTGGGACGGCGCACGCCGTTGAGCGTGGAGCCGGAGCCGGCGGGCGCGGGCCCGTTCCAGAGGTAGTTGCCGCTGGCATCGTAGACGATGCCGCCGCGGTCATTGCGGGTGTCGAAGAGGCCGACAATCGTCTGGAAACGGTCGCGGAAGAAACTGCTCTGGACGTTGGCGTAGAGGTTCCGGTCCCAGAAGTAGGAAGTCAGATACGAGGAACGCGCGCCGATGGCGGACTCGGGGCCCTGCGGGTATTGCGCGAGGGCGGCGTGGTCCCAGCGTTTCACGGACGCGTAGTCCTGCGGGTGGCGGAAGCGCGTGAGGATGACGTCGGTCGGCAGGTTTTCCCAGGCACGCGTGGCGGGGTCGTTGGCGTTGCCGGTGTTGCCGTAGTAGTAGTTCACGCCGGCGGCGTTCTGGCCCGAGGTGAGCGGGCCGTAGCTGATGCCGGTGATCATGCGGTGCTTCACCGGGCCGGTGTCGAAGGCGGCGTAGATCTCGCTCTTCCACGTGGGGCGCACGGTGCGCGAGGAGTTGTTGATGTTGTTGGGCCGGATATCGAGGACCTGCGGCTGCGCGGTGCCGAACGAAGGCCGCAGCAGCGCGAGGAAGCGCGGATCGGTGCGCACGCGGAGCGGGATGGAGGCGTCGTTGGCGTTGCGGAGCGAGATGTTGAAGGAGCGATCGCGGACATTGATGTCCTCGGCGCTGTAGCCGCCCCACCACTGGAAGTTGTCGGAGAAACGGTGATCGAGGCGGAAGGTGCGGACGTAGGTGCGCTCCTTGCGGAAGGTGTCGGGGCCCTCGAAGCGGAAATCGCGCTGGCTCGGCGTGGTGAAGACGCGGTTGGTGCCGGGGCGGCCGTCGATGAGCGTGCCGTAGAACGAGCCGTCGGGGGCGCGGGTGTTGTCGGTGAGGAAGAAATTGCGGATGTTGTCGCGGAAGTTGTAGCGGGCCTCCCACGACGCGAGGAACGAGGTCTTGGGCCCGAGCTTCACGGTGAGCGCGGGGTTCAGGTGGAGCGTGTTGGTCTCGTAATACATCGCGTTGCTCTTGCCGCTGGAATACGCGAGCGGCAGAGCGAAGCCGATCCTGCCCCCGGGCGTGACGGGGCCGGACCAGAGGAGCTCGAAGCGGCGGTAGTTGAACGAGCCGATGCTGGTGCCGACGCGGGCGACCGGCCGCGAGCCGGCGAGCACGCTCGAGACATTCACGACGCCGCCGGTGCCGCCTTGGCCGTAGAGTGCGCCGCCGGGGCCCTTCACGATGTCGGCGCGCGAAATCGTGATGGGGTCGATGGGGACGAAGCGGCGGAAGCCGTCCTTGTTCGTGGCGGCGGCGATGCCGCGGATGAGGAGGGTGTTGTTCTCAGGGTTGTCGCGCGAGCCGCCGGTGCCACCGGCGGTGGTGTCGAGCTGGATGCCGCTGACGTATTCGAGGGCATCGCGCAGATCGAGGGCGCCGATGTCGCGCATGAACGAGGTGGTGAGCACCTCGATGTTCATGGGGAGATCCTTGATCGGCGTGTTGTAGCGCGTGCCGGTGGTGGTGTTGGCGGCACGGTATTCGTCGTCGTTGGCGGCGTTGACCTCGAAGACGGAAAGTTTGACGACCTCGTCCTTGGAGGCGGAAGTCGCGAGGCTGGTCGCCGGGGCGGGGGCGAGCTGGGCGCGGAGGGGCAGCGCGGCAACGAGGAGGAGCGTGGCGAAGAGGCGGCAGGGGGTCATGGATTTGAGGCGGTGGGATTCTGGAGAAAACCTGAGATGCGCCGGTCGAGCGCGGCGGCGCGCTCGCGGGCGTCGGCGAGGGGGAGGCCGGCTTTCACGCCGGGGCGCTGGTGGCCGGTGGCGGTGAGCCAGGCGAGCTTCATGAGGTTTTGCCGTTCGGCGACGAGCCCGGCGATTGCGGCGCCGTGCGGGTGGACGGCGGCCATCGTCGCGGCGCTCGGCACACCGTCGAGGTCGGTGGCGCCGAGGCCGGTGAGGATCGCGCGCGCCATCACCCAGTGGCCGGCCTCGTCGGGATGCACGCTGTCGCGCGCGAAAGTGAACTTCGGATCCGTGCGCCGCCGCTCGTCGATCGCGGTGCGCATCGCGGTGTGCAGATCGATCACGGTCCAGCCGGCGCTCCGCTGGGCGACGAGCCACGCGGCATAGCGCGCGAGCACGCCGTCGTAGCCGGGGGCCCGGCCGTGGATCTCGTCGAACACCGGCGGGGTCACATGGATGAGCCTCGCGCCGGTGCGCGCGACCGCCTCGCGCAGGCGGGTGATGCCGTCGCGGAAACGCGCGAAGCGGCCTTCGTCGAACGGCTGCTGGATGCCGTCGTTCATGCCGTAGCAGGCGAAGACGAGGTCGGGCTTGGTCTGGGCGAGCACGCGGCCGAGGCGTTCGTGCAAATCGGGGCGGGGAAACTGGCCGCCGGCATGTCCGTCCTCGGAGAGGCCGGAGACGGTCTCGCTCGACAGGCCGCAGTTGATGAACTCGACGCGGCGCGCCGGATGGCGGAGCAGGAGATAAGTCTCGATGGCGACGACGTAGCCGCCGCCGTGCGTGATGCTGTCGCCGAGGAAAAGCACGCGCTGCACGCCGGCGGGCAGCGCGGCGGGGCGCGGCGCGGCGACGGCGGGCGCAAGCGCGGCGAGGGCAATTGCGGCGGCAAGCAGGGTGGGGCGGCTCATGCGGAGCGGAGGATTCCCGCACGGCGCCCCGTGCGGTGCAAGCCGCCGGTGCTTTTCGTCTGGCGTCGCGGCGCCTGCGACGTTGGCTCGGCCTCGTCCCATGACTCCCGACTGGATGCGCCTCTCTGACGAAGCCGCGGTGCCCTCGCCCTCGCTGCTGATCTACCATGACCGCGTGGAGGAAAATCTCCGCCGCATGATCGCGATGGCGGGCGGGCCGGCGCGGCTGCGGCCGCACCTCAAGACCCACAAGCTGCCGCAGATCATCGCGCGGCAGGTCGCGCTCGGCGTGACCAAGTGCAAGTGTGCCACCATCGCCGAAGGTGAGATGGCTGCGCGCGCCGGTGCGACGGACATCGTCGTGGCCGTGCCGCTCGTCGGCCCCAATGTCCCTCGGCTGCTCGCGCTCATCCGCGCGTTTCCGGCGGTTAAATTTGCGACGCTCGCCGACGACGCCGGCGCCATCGCCGCGCTCGATCAAGCTGCGAGCGCGGCGGGGCTCGTCGTCGAGGTGCTGCTCGATCTCGATGTAGGCATGGAACGCACCGGCATCGCGCCGGGCCCGAAGGCGGTGGAGCTCTACCGCGCGATCGCGGCGGCGCCGGGGCTGCGTCCCGGCGGGCTGCATGCCTACGACGGGCATCTGCGGCAGGCGGACCTCGCCGAGCGCAGCGTCGCGGCGGCCGGCGGCATCGCGCGCACCGATGCGCTGCGGGCGGAGCTCGAGCGTGCCGGCCTGCCGGTGCCGCGCGTGATTGCGGGCGGCACGCCCTCGTTTCCGATCCATGCGCGGCGCGCGGGCGTGGAGTGCAGCCCGGGCACGACGATTTTCTGGGACGCGAACTACGCGAAGAGTTTTCCTGATCTCGAGTTTCTCCCTGCCGCCGTGCTGCTCACGCGCGTGATCAGCCGGCCGGGCTCGAACCGACTCTGCCTCGACCTCGGGCACAAGGCGGTGGCGAGCGAGATGCCGCACCCGCGCGCGGTGTTTCCGGCGCTGCCCGATGCCAACGCCGTCGTGCACAGCGAGGAGCACCTCGTCGTCGAGACGGCGCGCGCGGCGGACCTCCCCGTCGGCACGGCGCTGTATGCGATTCCCCGGCACATCTGCCCCACGGTGGCGCTCCACGACCGCGTGCTCGTGGTGCGCGGCGGGCGCGTCGCGGAGGAGTGGCCGGTGGTCGCGCGCGCGCGCCGGCTCACGATTTGATGAACGCCGTCCCGCCGACGACGCTCCTGCTGCTCGCGCTGGCCGCCATCGCCACGCTGGTCGCGCTGGTGACGTGGCTGCGGCTCAACCCGTTTCTCGCGCTGCTCCTCGCGGCGGGCATCGTGGGCTTCGGCGCGGGCCTGCCGGCGGCCGCGGTGCTGAAGGCGTTTGCCGACGGCATGGGCGCGACGTTCGGGGGCATCGCGGCGGTGATCGCGCTGGGCGCGATGCTGGGCAAACTGCTCGCGGAGTCGGGCGGCGCGCAGGTGCTCGCGGCGCGGTTCATCGCGGTGCTCGGGCCGCGGCGCGCGGTCGCCTGCATCGTGGCGCTGGCCATCGTCGTGGGACTTGTGACGTGGTTTTCGGTGGGTCTGCTGCTGCTGCTGCCCGTGCTGATCTCGCTGGCGCACGAGACGCGGCGGCCGTTTCTCACGCTGGCCCTGCCGCTCGTGGCGTTTCTCTCGGTGATGCACGGGTTGACGCCGCCGCACCCGGGGCCGGTCGTCGCAATTGACGCGCTGGGCGCCAACACGGGCAAGGTGCTCGTGCTCGCGTTTGTCGCCGGTCTGCCCGCGGCGTGGCTCGGCGGCCCGGTGCTGGCGCGCTGGCTGGCGCCGAGGCTCGCGGTCGCGGCGCCGTCGCTCCCCGCCGCGGCCGAAAGCGAGGCGCGGCCGCGGCCGGGCGTCGCGGCGACGGCTTTGGTGATTGCGCTGCCGGTGGCCCTGATGCTCGCGGCCTCGGCGGCGGAGCTGATGTTTCCCCCCAAGCACGACGTGCGGGCGGCGCTCGCCTTTGCGGGGCATCCGGTGACGGCGCTCACGATTGCGGTGCTGGCGGCGCTGGGGGTGTTGGGCCGCGCCGGGCGATTTTCGCGGGCGCAGCTGCTCGCGTTTTCCGAGCAAAGCGTGGCGGCGATCGGGATGACGCTGCTCGTCGTGTGCGCGGGCGGCGGCTTCGCGCGCGTGTTGCGCGAGTCGGGCGTGGCCAATGCCCTCGGCGGGCTCGCGGGCGAGCTGCATCTGCCGCCGCTCGTCTACGGCTGGCTGCTCGCGGCCTTTGTGCGCGTGGCGACGGGCTCGGCGACGGTGGGCATCACGACGGCGGCGGGCTTGCTTGCGCCGGTGCTCGCGGTGCACCCCGAAATAAACCGGGAGCTGCTCGTGCTCTCGCTGGGCTTCGGCTCGCTCGTGCTCTCGCACCTCAACGACGGCGGCTTCTGGATCGTGAAGGACTGCCTCGGCCTCACCGTCGGCCAGACGCTGCGCTCCTGGACGATCACCGAGACTATCATCGGGGTTGCCGGCCTTGGCTTCACGCTGGTGCTGTCCCTTTTCCTCTGATGCCCCCGCCGCCGCTTGTCTTCGACGCCCACCTCGATCTCGCGATGAACGCGATCGAGTGGAACCGCGACCTCACGCGCCCGCTCGCCGAGATCCGGCGGCGCGAGGCGCATCTGCGGGACAAATTGGACCGCGGCCGCGGCACGGTGTGCCTGCCCGAGCTGCGGCGCGGCCGCGTGGCCGTGTGCGTGGCGACGCAGATTGCGCGGCTCGAGCACGACGCGTTCAGCCCGGTCTTTGGCTGGCATTCGCCGGCGCAGGCCTGGGCGATGACACAGGCGCAGTTCGCGTGGTATCGCGCGATGGAGGAGGCCGGCGAGATGCGCGCGATCCGCAGCCGGGCGGAGCTCGAGGCGCACTTGAAAGAGTGGGACGGCGCGACCGAGGCCGCCGCTACGCGCCTGCCGGTCGGTTACATCCGCAGCCTCGAAGGCGCGGACTCCCTCGTCACGTTGGCACATCTCGGGCGTGCGTGGGCCGATGGGCTCCGCGCGATCGGGCCGGCGCATTACGGGCCGGGCGTCTACGCGCAGGGCACGAGCACGGAGGGTCCGTTTCCCGCGCGGGGACTCGAGCTCCTGCGCGCGGCGGGTGAGCTCGGCTTCATCCTGGACGTGACGCACCTGAGCGACGCGTGCTTCACGCAGGCCATCGAGCTCTACCGCGGCCCGCTCTGGGCCAGCCACCACAACGCCCGCGCGCTCACGCCGCACCAGCGCCAGCTCGCCGACGATCAGTTCCGCGCGCTCGTGGCCCGCGGCGGTGTCGTGGGGGTGTGCCTCGATGCGTGGATGATGATCCCCGGCTGGGAGCGCGGGAAAACCACGCCGCAGGCGACGGGCCTGCGCCTCGAGAAACTCGCCGACCACATCGACCACTTCTGCCAGCTCGCCGGCAACGCCCGGCACGTCGGCCTCGGCAGCGATCTCGACGGCGCCTACGGCACGGAGCAGGTGCCGCTCGATCTCGATTCAATCGCGGATGTGCAAAAGCTCCCCGCTATCCTGCGCGCGCGCGGCTACGCGGCGGCGGACATCGACGGGATCATGCACGGGAATTTCCTGCGGTTTGTGCGCGAGGCACTGCCGTGAACGAGTTCGGCGGCGCAATTGGCGATTGGTAGCCCTGCCCGTGCGAGCAGGGACCCATGGGAACGTGCAGCGCGGGCTGTCCCGCCTCTCCCGAGGCGGGCTACGCGAAGCAGCTACGGCTTCACCGCGCGCAGGGTCGCCGGCTTTGCAGCGGAGAGCGCGCCGGCGGCAGGGGCGGGCAGCGTGACCTTGCCGGTTGCCGCCCACTCGGTGCCGCGGGCAAACGTGATCTGGAAGCCGAGGCCGTTGACCGCATCGACCGCGTGGCCGAGCGCCGTGTGAAACACCCGCCCTTTGCCGAACGGGATCACCATGAGCATCGGCTCCTGCTCGTTGGTTTTGTCGGAGAGCGCGGAGGCGAGCACGGTGACGTTTTCCGCCGGTCCGCGCAGGCTGTCGTAAAGTTCGTCCTTCGCGTGCATCCACTTGGCGGGGAGCCCGCGGAGGATCGGGTGATCCGGCGCGCTGGCCTCGACGAGAAACTCATGCTGCGGGCCGTGGCTGCCGCCGCGGCCGGCGGTGAGATCCTTGATCCACGCGCCTTGGCGCAGGCGGAGATAGGGGCCGGACTTCTCGTTGCGCCCGCCCCAGCCGCCGAGGCCGATCATGGCGTTGTAGTCGGCCCACTCGGGAAAGGCGTTGTTCGCCGCGTGGTAGGAGACGAAGCCGCCGCCGCCGCGCACAAACGCCGCGAACGCGTCGCGCACTTCGGCGGGCCAGCTCTCGCCGTTGTAGTTGGAGACGACGACCGCGTAGGCGGAAAACTTCGGGCGCCACTTCGCCCATTGCGCGGGCGCGGCGGCGGTGTGGGCGGCCTCGGCGGCGGCGTGCTTTTTCAACGACTCTGCGTGCGCGGCCTTCTGCGCGGCGGTGGCGTCCTTGGCCATTTTGGGCGCGTTGGGCTTCGCGGGCGGGGTGGTGGAGACGTCAACGGTGAAGCGTCCGGTGTCTTCGAGAATCTTTTTCAGCAGCGGCGTGGTGATGGCCCACTGGTGGTTGTTTTGCCCGTCGACGATGAGGACCTTGAT
>JAEUHB010000068.1 GCA_016794665.1 Opitutaceae bacterium | reverse complement strand
TTCTGCCAGTCCAAGCCGAGCAGGCCGAAGGTCTCCTCGATGAACTCCTTCACCGTGTGCGTCTCGTTGGTCGCGACCACATAGTCGTCCGGCTGATCCTGCTGGAGCATCACCCACATCATCTCGACGTATTCCTTGGCGTAGCCCCAATCGCGCTTGGCGTCCAGGTTGCCCATGTAGAGCGATTCCTGCAGGCCCAATTTGATGCGCGTGGCGGCGCGGGTAATCTTGCGGGTGACGAAGGTCTCGCCGCGGCGCGGGCTCTCGTGGTTGAAGAGAATTCCGGAGGACGCGTGCAGGTTGTAACTCTCACGGTAGTTTACCGTGAGCCAGTGTGCATACATCTTCGCGCAGCCGTAGGGCGAGCGCGGCCAGAATGGCGTTGTCTCGACTTGAGGGACTTCCTGGACTTTGCCGAACATCTCCGATGAAGACGCCTGATAGTAGCGGCACTTTTTCATCAGGCCGGCCTCCCGGATAGCCTCCAGGATGCGGACCGCGCCAAGGCCAGTGACATCGCCCGTGTATTCTGGAATGTCAAACGAGACACGCACGTGCGACTGCGCGGCGAGATTGTAAATCTCATCCGGTTGCAGGCTGTAGAGGAGTTTCACCATCTGCACCGAGTCGGCGAGGTCACCGTAGTGAAGATGGAGCTTCACGCCGTTCACATGCGGGTCCCGGTAAAGATGGTCGATGCGACTCGTATTGAAGGTGGAAGCGCGCCGGATGACCCCGTGCACCTCGTAGCCTTTTGCGAGCAGGAGCTCAGCGAGATACGAACCATCCTGCCCTGTGATACCGGTGATGAGCGCTTTTTTCATGCGGCGAAGTCGTAAAACTTAAAGTGTTTTGCATCGGCACCGGCAAGGCTGGGCTGGAGCCAAATCGTTTTGAGCCCAAGCGAGCCCTTGGCTCGCAGAATGTCGGGAAAAATGCCCTTGCTTCACCGCAAGCGCGACCATTACCTCTGATCCTTTAATCAAATCGGAACCACCATGGCCAAAGTCTGCTACGTTACCGGTCGTAAACCCGTCAAGGGCTCGATCATCAACCGCAAGGGTCAGTCGAAGAAGAGCGGCGGCATCGGCACGCACGTGACCAGCAAGACACGGCGTCTCTTCCGGCCCAACCTCCAGCGCATCCGCATCCGCCTCGCCAATGGCGGCACAAAGCGCGTTTGGGTTTCGGTCAAGGCGATCAAGGCCGGTCTCGTCGAGAAGGTCGTCGGCCGCGTGACCCTCCCACCCAAGGCTCCGGCAAAGTAACGGGGTCTACGAATCCTCGCACCTTTTCAACGCCCGCGGCGCTCATGCGCCCGCGGGCGCTTTTATTTCCCCTTATATCGCACGGAACACGATCGCTGCGTTCTGGCCACCGAAACCGAGGTTGTTGCTTAGCACCGTTCGGACCCTCGCCGAACGGGCGACGTTGGGCACGTAATCCAGGTCACAGTCGGGATCGGGATCGTCGAGGTTGATGGTCGGGGCGAGGGCCTGCGCCTGGATGGTCTTCACACAGACGACCGACTCGACGCCGCCCGCGGCGCCGAGCAGGTGGCCGGTCATCGACTTGGTGGAACTGATGGCGACGCGGCGGGCGTGGTCGCCGAACACCTTCTTGATCGCGAGGGTCTCGAACTTGTCGTTGTAAGGCGTCGACGTGCCGTGGGCGTTGATGTAGTCGATGGACTCGGGCGCGACAGCCGCGCTAGCGAGCGCGCGCTTCATTGCCATCGAGAGCCCTTTCCCATCCGGATCGGGCTGGGTAATATGGAAAGCATCGCAGGTGGCCGCATATCCCGCGAGTTCGCAATAGACGCGGGCTCCCCGGGCGCGCGCGTGCTCCAGCGATTCAAGCACGAGCACACCGGCGCCTTCTCCCATGATGAAGCCATCGCGGCCGCGATCAAAGGGGCGGCATGCCTTTTCCGGCTCCGCGTTACGCGTGCTCATGGCCTTCATGGCGCAAAAGCTCGCATAAGCAAACGGAGTGATGGCCGCCTCGCTGCCGCCTGCGATCATCACATCGGCATCGCCACGACGAATCATGTGAGCGGCCTCACCGATCGCGTGGGTGCCGGTGGCGCAGGCAGAGACGACGCCGAAATTCGGCCCGCGGGCGCCATACTCGATCGCAACGAGGCCCGAGCACATGTTGCCGATGAGCGACGGTATGGTGAAGGGAGAGACCTTGCGCGGGCCACGCTCGGCCAAAACCGCGAGCTGCGTCTCAAACGTAAGCATGCCCCCGATGCCTGAGCCGATCAGCACGCCCACCCGGTCGCCATCTTCACGCGCAGGCTCGAGGCCGGAGTCCGCGACGGCCTGCTTGGCAGCCACGAAGCCAAAGTGGGTGTAGCGATCATTGCGCCGCGCCTCCTTTGGGTCCATGTTCTGCGCCGCGTCCCAGCCACGCACCTCCGCACCAATCTGGCTTGAGAAGTTCGCCGGATCGAAGTGGGTGACGCGGCCGATTCCGTTGCGGCCGGCAAGCAAGCCGGCCCAAAAATCGTCGACCGTTGGGCCGAGCGCGGTGATGGCCCCGAGGCCAGTAACAACGACACGGCGGCCTGTCGAAGGTGTTTCCATGAAAGACGGAGGAAACGAGTCTCAGAAAAGGCAAAGGCGCCCCGCCAGACATTTCCGCTTGGGAAACCGGCAGGACGCCTTCGCGATCAAAATCGGTTCAGGATCAGGACTGGCCGGCCTTGGCCTTGATGTAGTCGATGACTTGGCCGACGGTCTGGAGCTTCTCGGCGTCAGACTCAGGGATCTCACCCTTAATCTCATCCTTGAACTCCTCCTCGAACGCCATGATTAGCTCGACGGTGTCGAGCGAATCGGCGCCGAGATCGTCGAGAAAAGAGGCGGTCGGCGTAATCTGCTCCTCATTCACGTTGAGCTGATTGACGATGATCTCTTTGACGCGCTGTTCGATGGTTTTTTGGTCGGCCATTGTGCGGAAATTGGAGGGACGGAATTCGTGCGGAGGCTTCACATCGCCATTCCACCGTCAACGTTAAAAACTTGCCCCGTGATGTAGCCGGCCTGCTCGGAGCAGAGGAATGCAACCATGCTGGCGATGTCGGCGGCTTCGCCAAAACGTTTGAGCGGCACGGCCTCAAGGACCTTGGCCGCGACCTCAGCGTTGTTCACAAATTCGGTCGTCATGTCGGTCCTGATGAAGCCGGGAGCAACCGCATTGACGGTCACATTGCGCGCGGCGAACTCGCGCGCAAGCGTCTTGGTCAGCCCAATCATGCCGGCCTTGGCGGCGGAGTAGTTGGCTTGCCCAGCGTTGCCCATGACGCCGCTGACGGAGGTGATGTTGACAATGCGGCCCCAACGGGCGCGCGTCATCGGCCGGCCCAGGGGTTTGGTCCAGTGGAAGCAGCTCGTGAGGTTAGTGGCTATGACATCGTCCCAATCGGCCTCACTCATGCGGAAGAGCAGGCCGTCGCGCGTGATGCCGGCGTTGTTCACCAAAATGTCGATCACCGGAAATTCCTTGAGCACCGTCTCGGCCGCCTGAGCGACCGCACCGCCGTCCGCGACGTCCACCGCAAGTGCCCTGGCCTTACCGCCCGCCGCAGTGATCGCGGCTGCAGTGGCGCCGCAGGAATCAGCGGACTTGGAGACGCAGATGACAGTCACGCCGTGCCGGGCGAGCGTCTCCGCGATGGCCTTGCCGATGCCGCGGCCGGCGCCGGTGATGAGGGCGGTGCGATTGTTGAAAGTAAGCATGTGGGACAGAAAGGAACTATTTCCGATGCGTGGGACAGTCGAAAATCCCGGTTGAGAAAGCGAAGATTAATAGACGTCCCGCTGGTAGCGCTCGTCCTTCTTGAGCTGCTTCACGAACGCCACAGCCTGCTCGGATGTCATCCCGCCGCGCTCGGCGACAATCGCGTGCAATGCCGCATCCACGTCCTTGGCCATGCGCTTCGCATCGCCGCACACATAAACGTGCGCGCCGGCTTGGAGCCAGGCCCAGAATTCCGCCGCGTTTTCCCGCATGCGGTCCTGCACGTAGATCTTGGCGGCTTGATCGCGCGAGAAAGCGGTGTCGAGCCGCGTGAGCGCTCCGCTCGACTGATAGATCTGCCACTCCTCCTCGTAGAGAAAGTCCGTCGCGCGCCGTTGGTCGCCGAAGAAGAGCCAGTTTCTCCCGGTCGCGCCGCTCGCCACGCGATCCTGCAGGAACGCCCGGAACGGCGCGATGCCCGTGCCCGGCCCAATCATGATGCAATCGCGCGCACCGTCCGCCGGAGGGCCGAAGTGCGAGTCAGAGACAAACACCGGCACCGGCGTCGCCTCCAACGCCGCACGATCCGCCAGAAACGTCGAGCACACGCCGCCGCGGGCGCGGCCGTTGGTCTCGTAACGCACGACGGCGACCGTCAGGTGGACCTCCTGCGGATGCACGCGCGACGACGACGCAATCGAGTAGAGCCGCGGCATGAGCTTGCGCAACAGATCGACGAATTCCTGTGGCGTGAGCCGCGCGCTCGGGAATTCCGCCAGCAAGTCGACGAACTCCCGCTCCTCCAGCCAAGCCGCGAGCGATTCCTTCGCCTCGGGTGCGAGGAGTCCGGCAAGTTTCGCCTTTTCGCCGTCGGCGGTGGTCTTGGCGGCGATCACCTCGAGAGCCTTGCGCGTCGGCTTGGCCAGCGCGAGCCGGTCGCCCAGCACTTCGCGCAGCGGGGCCGGCTCCGCCAGCCGCAGGTTCGCGGGCGAAACCTTCTCGTCGCCGCTCGCACCCAGGCGGCGCAGGATTTCCGCGACCTCGCCGGGAGCGTTGGCCGGGAAAACCCCGAGTGAGTCTCCCGCCTTGTAGGCGAGCCCGCTGCCCCGCAAATCGACCACAAAGTGCCGGGTCTCTTTCACCGATCCCGGGCGGTTGAGCAGCCGATTCTCCACCAACTTAGCGGGAAAAGGGCGGTCCTTGTTGAAGGCAGGGGCGTGGCCAGCGGCGTCGGACATGGGAGGGCGGATGAAGCGCGGCACCCCGGGTGCAGGCAAGCCCGGTTTCATGCCGCGCACCGGCAGGCTTGCAGCGGCCGTTGAATTGCCGCCAATTGGCCGAATGGCGTCCGCCGAACCTGTCCGCATCCAAAAATACATCGCCGATTCCGGTCTGTGCTCACGACGCGCGGCCGAGGAACTCATCGGCCTGTGCGAGGTATGGGTCAACGGCGCTGTCGCTACACCGGGGCAAAAAGTAATCCCGGGAGCCGACAAAGTAACCGTCTCGGGCAAGCCCGTGCGGCCGGTGGCGCAGAGAAAGATTACGGTCGTGGTGAACAAACCACGCGGGTTCGTATGCTCCAACGACGATCCGCACCACACGTCCACCGTGTTTCACCTCTTGCCGCGGGAGTTTTCCGAACTGCGTTTCTTTTGCGCAGGCCGCCTCGATCTTGAGAGCGAGGGACTGGTCATACTCACGACCGATGGCGATCTCGCCCATCGCCTCATGCATCCGTCCAGCGGAGTCGTGAAACGCTACCACGTCACGCTGCGGCAACCGTTTCCCGCAACCCGCCTGCCAGCCCTCATCAAGGGCGTGCTCGTGGACGGCGATCTACTCAAGGTCGAGCGAGCGGCCCTCGTCAACCCCGGCAAGGCGGCGTCCGCCGTTGATCTCGACGTCCACATGCACCACGGCAAGAAGCGCGAAATCCGCCAGCTTTTCGCGACGCTGGGCTACGACGTCGAGCGCCTCCGTCGCTACCAAATCGGAGCCGTGCGGCTGCGGGGAATCCCGTTGCGCGGCGGAAAAGTTCTCTCCAGCAAGACCATCGAGGCCCTCTTTTTCAGCCCGCCCACACCGCGCGCCGACTTTGAGGTATCCACCACGAAACATCCCGCCCGCCCCCGCTCCGCCCGCCATCATGAAGACTAGTCTCGCCCTCCTCATCGCGCTCGCCGCCCCGGCGCTAGCCTCCGCCGCGCCGCTGGCCACCTCCGCCGCTGTCCACACGCAGCCGAATTCCTCCTCCCCCGCCATCGCCCTGCTCAAGGCCGGCGACGAGCCCGTCGCCAGCCCCGCCGCCGCCGCGCCTACCGGCTGGTTGGCCGTCGAGTTGCCAGGGCCCTTCGAGGTCTATGTCGAAAACAAGGACCTCACGAAGTCCCTCGACGTAAAACCCGGCACGGCTCTGCGGCTCGCCCCGAAGGCCGATGCCGGTGTCCTCCACGTCTCCGAAAAAGGTGACAAGACCACGGTCACGGGCCTGCGCGGCAAGTGGACCCAACTCTCACTAGAACGGAAAATCGTCGGCTACATCCGCATCCCTGCCGAAGCCGCTCCCGTGGCGGCAGTCGTCGCGCCCGCCGCAGGCCCCGCCAACGCAGGCCAACCGGTCGTCTCCCCTGATGCCGGCGGAGCGGCGCTGCCGCGGCACTTCGCCGGCAAGTTTATCTCCACCCGCCGGCCGCTCGCTCCGCGCCGCCCGTTTGACTACGCCCTCGTGAACGAAGCCGGCGTCCGCTACGCTTACCTCGACGTCACGCGCTTTCTCGCGACCGAGCCGGTGGAGAAATTTCTCGACCGCGAGGTGCTGCTCTTTGGCGCCCCGAAGCCCGCGGACGACGGCAAGGAACTCGTCGTGACGGTCGAGACCATGCAGTTGAAGTAGCCAACAAACCCCGCCCACAAGAACCACCCCCAGCCGACTGGATTTTCCTCCTGAGGTCCAAGCGCACCTCGCGGGCTCATCTATTTATGGAACTGATCGACGGGAACCAAATCGCCGCGGCCCTCATCGCCGAGCTCAAGGCCGAGGTGGCCGCGCTGCCCGGACGCAAGCCCTGCATTACGCTCGTCCGCGTGGGCGACGATCCCGCCTCCGTATCCTACGTGCGGAAAAAAGAAAAGACCGCCGCCGAAATCGGCCTCACGAGTCGCATCATCCTCCCACCGGTCACCATTTCCCAAACCGAGCTTTTCGCCCTGCTCGATGAGCTCAACGCCGACCCGACGGTCGACGGCATCCTCGTGCAGTCGCCCCTTCCTAGGCACATCGACGAAGTCGCGGTGTTTCGCCGGGTCGCGCCGGAAAAAGACGTCGATGGCTTCAACACCATCAACCTCGGCAAGGTCGCGCAGGAGGACGAGACCGGCTTCGTCGCCTGCACCCCTGCCGGAATCATGGAACTGCTCGCGCGCAGCGGGGTGGACCTGAAGGGCAAGCACGTCGTGGTGCTCGGCCGGTCGCTGATCGTGGGGAAACCTGTCGCTTTGCTCGCACTCCAGAAAAAGGCCGGTGCGAACGGGACCGTGACCATCTGCCACTCGGCCACCGCCAATCTCCCGGCCATCACCCGCCAGGCCGACGTGCTCATAGCCGCAATTGGCCGCGCGGAATTCGTTACGGCCGACATGGTCAAGCCCGGCGCCGTCGTGATCGACGTGGGGATCAACCGGGTCGCCGACGCCACCAAAAAAACCGGCCACCGCCTCACCGGAGACGTCAAGTTTGATGAGGTCGCCCCGCACTGCAGCAAGATCACTCCAGTCCCAGGCGGCGTTGGGCCCATGACCGTCGCGATGTTGATGAAAAACACTGTAAAGGCCCGCCGCCTCCGCGCCTGAACCCGGGCCGGGCCTATTTACGATTGGTCAAATTCGGCGGATTCGGTGCGCAGCTCGCGGCGGCGCAACAGTCCGGTTGTCGTGTGCCCGATGGGTTGCTTCACCCGCCCACCATCGCATGTCCGCACCGCACATCCTGGTCGTCGACGACCAGCCCGTAAACGTCCAGTTGCTCAAGCGTAAGCTCGAGCGCGAAAGCATTCGCGTCACCACCGCCGCGAGCGGAGCGGAGGCCCTGGAGTCCGTTCGCGCGGCGCGCCCCGATCTCATCCTGCTCGACGTGATGATGCCCGACATGGACGGCCTCGAGGTTTGCAGCCGCCTGCAGGCCGACGAGCAGACGCGAGGCATCCCCGTGATTTTCATCACCGCCCGCACTGGTAAGGAAAGCCGCATCGAAGGCCTCAGCGTCGGCGCCGTCGACTACATCACCAAGCCCATCGATCTCGACGAGACCCTCGCGCGCGTCCAGACGCAGCTTCGCTTCGTCGCCATCAATCGCCAAGTGGTCGAGCTCACGCGGCGTCTGGAGGAGTCGCGCAAGGCCGCGACCATCGGCGCCGTCACGCAAGGCATCGCGCACAACCTGAACAACCTCCTTGGCGTCGTGATCGGCTACCTCGAGCTCGTGAAGGCCTACCACGACAAGCCCGAGCAAGTGAAAAAGAACGCCCAGCACGTCGAGGAAGCCGTGCAGCGCATCGTCGCGATCATCAAGCAGCTTAGCACCCTGGTCGTGAAATCTCGCCCGCCCGCCATGAAAGCCGGCCTGCAGCGCCTGATCGATGGCGGAGTGAACCGCTTTCAGCACGACCACCGCGTCAGCGCCCCCATCGCGATCGAAAATCCGCTGACCGACCTCAGCTTCGACACCAACTACGAGATCTTCGAGGACGTCCTTTCCAAGGTCCTCGCCAACGCGTGGGAATCCTACGGCCACAAGCGCACCGAGCCCCGTCCCATCACGATTAGCACGCGGCTCGTCGAATCGACGGACTACGGCAAGCAAGTCGAGGTGCGCGTCGCCGACCGCGGCCGCGGCCTCGACCCCGACGTGCGCGACAAGGCCTTCGAGCCCTTCGTGAGCACAAAGAACACGGTCGGCGTCGGCATGGGTCTCACCGTCGCCCGCCACGCCCTGCGCAACCTCGGCGGCGAGGTCACGCTCGTCGACAACATCGACGGCGGCACCACGGCGATTCTCACGCACCCGCTTGATCTCAGCCGCATGCCTGTGTTGTCATGAGTGACGCGCCTCCCGGCGCGCCACCTTCATGCCCACCATCGCTTTCCTCGGCTCCGGCAACATGGCCGGCGCCATCGTCGACGGCCTGCTCGCCAAGAACGCCGCCACGCCGGCCGAACTCGTCTGCCTCGGCGGTGACGACGACACCGCCGCCAAACTGAAAGCCCGCACGGGCATCGCCGTCGCGGCTTCCTTGGACGAGTTGCTCCTTGCCGCCGACACGCTCGTCGTCGCCTTCAAGCCCCAGCATCTCGCGACCGCCGATCCGCGCCTCGCCGTGCTTACTGCCGGCAAGCTCGTCGTGTCCATTCTCGCCGGGAAAAAAATCCCGAGCCTCGCTCGCGTCTTTCCGCAGGCGCGCAACATCGTCCGCACCATGCCCAATACGCCCGGCCAGATCGGGGCGGGAATCACCGCATGGTGCGCTCGCACGCCCCTCGCCGCCCAGGATCACGCTATCGCCCAGACCCTCCTCGGCGCGCTTGGGACCACCGTCGAGGTCCCCGAAGCCGATCTCGATGCCGTCACCGGCCTGAGCGGCAGCGGGCCGGCTTACGTTTTTGAATTCGCCGCGGCCCTGCGCGACGCCGGTCTCGCCGCCGGCCTGACCCGGCCGACCGCGGAGAAACTTTCCGTCGAGACCCTGCTCGGCGCCGCCCGCCTCCTCGCCCGCAAGCAAATCGATCCCGAGATTCTCCGCGATCAGGTCACGTCGCCCAACGGCACGACCTACGCCGGGCTCCAACGCATGAAGGCCGGCGATTTCCGCGGCCTCATTCGCGAAACCGTGCTCGCCGCGACCGTCCGCTCCAAGGAGCTTTCCCAGGATTCCTGACCGCCCCATGAGCCCACTCCACGGCCGCATCCTTGTCACTGGCGGCGCCGGCTTCATCGGCAGCGCCCTCGTCTGGGCGCTCAACCAGCGCGGGCTCTCGAACATCGTCATCTCCGACTTCCTGGGCACCGACGAAAAATGGCGAAACCTGGTGCCCCTGAGATACGCCGACTACCTCGACGCCGCCGACCTGCGCCGGCGGCTCGCGCCCGGCGCTCCCTCCCTCGGCAAATTTTCCGCCGTGTTCCACCTTGGCGCCTGCTCGGCCACCACGGAAAAGGACGCCGGTTATCTCGCCGACAACAACTACGCCTACACCAAGGAGCTCGCCGCGTGGTCCCTCGCGCAGGAAGCCCGCTTCATCTACGCCTCTTCCGCCGCGACCTACGGCGACGGCGCGCAGGGCATGGACGACCGCGACGACAACCTCGCGCGCCTCCGCCCGCTTAACATGTATGGCTACTCCAAGCACCTTTTCGATCTCCATGCGCAACGCGAAGGCTGGCTCCCGCGCATCGTGGGCGTGAAGTATTTCAACGTCTTTGGCCCCAACGAGGACCACAAGGCCGACATGCGCTCGCTCGTGAACAAGGCCTACCAGCAGATCCTCGCGACCGGAAGGGTGCAGCTATTCAAGAGCCACAAGCCCGAGTTCAACGACGGCGAGCAGATGCGCGACTTCCTCTACGTGAAGGACGCCGTCGAGATGACGATCCACTTCGCCGAGAAGGCGCCGGCTGCCGGCGGCCTCTACAACCTCGGCAGCGGCGAGGCGAACACCTGGCTCACGCTCGCGCGGGCAATCTTCGCCGCCCTGGGCCGCGCGCCCGCCATCGATTTCATCGACATGCCCGAGGTCCTGCGCGGGAAATACCAGTATTACACGAAGGCCGACATCACGAAACTCCGCGCCACCGGCTACGCCCGGGCAATGACTCCGCTCGCCGAGTCTGTGCACGACTACGTGCAGCACTATCTGGTGCCGGGAAAAAAGCTCGGCGATTGATCAGCGCCACTCGTGTCGCGGGTATCTTCGCGACAGCTCCGCCTTGATCTTGGGGTATTGCTCCCGCCAGAAATTCGTGAGGTCGTCCGTGATTTGGATGGGCCGGTGGTTCGGCGCGAGGATTTCAAATTTCACCGTCACGCGCCCGTGGCCGATGGCAAATCGCCCCTCGATGCCATAAAGTTCCTGAATCCTCGCACTCATCACCGGCGGACCTTCCTTGGCGTAAGTGAGACGCGCCTTGCGGCCGTTCCCCATCACAAGCCGCTCCGGCACATAGTCGTCGAGCACCGCGAGCTGCTCCGCCGTAAGCCAGTCGCGAAGGACGGGCATCACGGGCTTGTCCGCGAGGGCGCGCCCCCCCAGCTCACCGTAGCATATCTGCTCGACCAGCGTCGCGCGGTCGGCGTCCGTGATTGGATTCACCTCCAGCTCGGGAAACCACTCCGCGAGCCGGTTCACGCGCACGACCCACTGGTCGACGGTGTCATCCCACGCCTCGAGCTTGATGCGGCCGGCCAGCACTTCCTTCGTCAGCAACGCCGCCGCCGCGTCGAGCGGCGCCTCGTCGCTGCTCGCCTTGGCCTCGAGCACGAGATCGCGGAATCGACGCTCGCGCCGCGTGACGACGCGCTTGCTCTGGGCGTCGTAGACCACGCTGCGGGTCTCGCGGAAGTCGTCGGGGAAAATCTCCTTCAGCCACCCCTCCTCCACCGCGGTCGCAAGCGAAAGCAGCGTGCTCACCTCGCCGTCGCCCCGCCCAATCTCGCTGATTTCCGCCGCGACGAGCAGCGGCGCCCGCTGGATCGCGCTCTCGCGGGCGAGCACGCCCCGCCGGCCGTGGACCAGCTCGCAACGCAGCGTCCCGCCATCGAGCCGGCGCGCGAGCTGATCGGAAAATCCGGCGAGCACGCACTTCCTGACCGCGGCGCCGTCGATGCGCTTTTCGGCCACATCAAGGCCCTCCTGCTCAGCGATGCCGAGAAACTGCTCGAACAGCGGCCCCACCTGCCGCGCGCCCTGCGCGTGGATGCCGAGACGCCGGCAAGCCTCCAGCCCGTAGCTCGCCTGCTCCGCGTAGCGCCACGCGCGCATCAGCAGGAAGAAATCGCTCTCCGTCTCCTCGCCGAGCAGCTCCTCGCGGGCCTCCTCCGTCCGCTTGTCCACGTTGCGAATCAAAAAGCTCCGCCCCTGCGTGAGCGCCGCCATCAGGGCCACAGGCCGCACGCAGCCGCGCTCCTCCGCCGCCAGGAACATGCGCGCGTAGCGCGGATGCACCGGGAAGCGCAGCATTTTCCGGCCGATGTCAGTGATCGTTTTCCGCTCGCCGGCGAGCGCCCCCAGATCGGCGAGCAAGGCCTCCGCGCGTGCGAGGCCCGCCGGATCGGGTTTCTCCAGCCATGGAAACGCGAACACATCCTCGATGCCGCTCGCCTTCAGGGTCAGCACCACCTCCGCGAGATCGAGGCGCTTCACCTCGGGCAGCTCCTGCGGCATGCGCAGGCCGTGCTCGCGCTCGGTCCAGAGTCGCACGCACACACCCGGCGCGGTGCGGCCCGCGCGCCCCGCGCGCTGGTCGGCGCTGGCGGCGGAGATCTTCTCGACGAGCAGCGTGTTGATCCCGCGGTGGGGATCGAAGCGCGCCACGCGCGCGAGGCCGCCGTCGATCACCGCCGTCACGCCGTCGATCGTGAGGGAGGTCTCGGCGACATTCGTCGCCACGATGATCTTCCGCGCGTCGTAGCGTTCGACCGCCCGGTCCTGCTGCTCGGGCGACAACTCGCCGTGCAACGGAAACACCACGAACCCCCGCAGCCCGCGCCCGCCCTCGATGGCCTGCACGGTGCGGCTGATCTCGTAGGCGCCGGGCATGAACACCAGCAGGTCGCCGCCCGTCTGCGCCGCGACGCGCTCGCATTCGCGCGCTGCGACCTCCCACACCGGCTCGTGCTCGAAGTTCACCGCCTTGGGCAGATACTCGATGCGGACCGGAAAGCTCCGCCCCTGCGACACCAGCACCTCGCACGGCGCCAGATACGTCCTGAGCGCGCCGGCATCGAGCGTCGCCGACATCACCACGATTCTCAGGTCCGGCCGCGTGCTTTGCTGTATCTGCACCGCGCGCGCGAGCGAGATGTCGCCGTAGAGGTGCCGCTCGTGAAACTCGTCGAACACAATCGCGCTCACCCCGCGCAGCGTCGCGTCAAACGACATCTGCCGCAGCAAAATCCCCTCCGTCACGAACCGAATGCGTGTCCGCTCACTCACGCGCGATTCGAGCCGGATCTGGTAGCCCACGCCCTCGCCGAGCCGCGTGCCCGCCTCCTCCGCCACGCGCTTTGCGAGCATGCGCGCCGCCAGCCGGCGCGGCTGGAGCACGACCACCTCGCCCTTTTCCCCGAGCAGGCCGTGTCTCCACAGCATCTGCGGGATCTGGGTCGATTTGCCCGAGCCCGTCGGCGCCTGCACGATCAGCCGCCCCTGCGCGCGCAGCGAGGCGACGACAGCGGACTCCAATTCGTAGATGGGCAGATCGCGAGGCGCAGGCATGAGCGTTCAGGCAACACGAGCGTCCCGCCCGCTTGCAAGCGAGCGCTTTGCCTCAGCGTTTTGCCGACGACGGCTTGGCGATCAGGGTGTTTTCAAACCAATAGAGCCCGCTGCGCCCCGGCACCACGAGATCGAGGTCGCCGTCGCCGTCGAGGTCCACCGCGCGGGGATCGAGCCCGATGCCGGCGGGGCCGCCCTTGGGCATGATGTCGAAGCGCACGAACTTTTTCGCCCCCTTGTCCCACTCGTAGCGGTAGAGCACCTGCGGATCGAGCGCGCCAGGATCGCGCAGTTCGTGGGCCCGGTAGCGTTTGCCGTTCACGAACTCCGGCACGCCATCCCGATCAAGGTCGACCCACAGCGGGCTGTGGCCCACAGACCACGAGTCGTCGATCAGGTGCTTTTTCCAGGCGCGTTTCCCGTCTTCCTGAACCTGCTCCAGCCAAAACGTCCCGTAGTCATGCCCGAGCGACCATACCAGGTCCGCGTCGCCGTCGCTGTCCACATCCGCTACGATCACCGGAATCGACGTCGCGCCGAGATCGAACTCGGGGTGCCAAACCCACTTTCCGCTTCGCCGGTCAACGGGCGCCTCGAGCCAGCCCTTCGGGCCAACGATGTCCGCACGCCCGTCGCCATTGAGGTCGCCGAATCCGCGGCCGTGCCCGCTTGCTTCCTTCGGCAGATCGTGACGACTCCATCTCGCCTCCACTCCGGCTCGGCCGGCTTCGATTGACCACCACGCGGAGAAACTGCCGCCGCCCGCGAGCACGTCGGGTTTGCCGTCGCCGTCCACATCCACGAGGCGCCCCGTTTCCATCGGTCCGGGCGTCGCGACGACGTGCTTGCGCCATTCGCCGAGCTGGGCGCCCGGGTGCTCGATCCAGAAGATCGATCCGCTCCGCCAGTTCACGTTGATGAAGTCCGTCCAACCGTCCCCATTCACGTCGAGTTCGAGGTGCGAGTAGCCGTCGTAGTTGGGCGGGCGGCCGAGCATCTCGACCTCGCGGAGAAAGTGCTTCTTCCAAGCCGGCGCCTCATACCAGAATCCGCCGGAGACGACATCGAGCTTTCCGTCGCGGTTCACGTCCATCACGGCGCAGGCCTCAAACGTTGAATCCACGTTGATCGGATGCAGGACAAACCTCAAGTCCCCCGCCTTGACGCGCCACGCCAACAGGAACGTCGCCAGGAAAAACGCGGGGCTGCGCATGCCGGGGAAGCTAGGCGCGGCACCTGATCGCTCAAGGGCAAAGGCGCGCGCTTCGTTTCAGTTTGCGCGGGGCGCCGCCGCCGCCGAGCCTCGCCGCTGCCCGCGCATGCTCTGCCCCTCCCGCGCCCGTGCCTTCGTCGTCGCCGCCCTCGCGCTGCTCGCGGTCGCGGCTTGCCGGGCCGCGGACAAGGGCAGGGCGCCCGCCGGCGCCGACGAGCCCCCCGCGCTCACGCTCGCCCGCCAGCTGCTCGCGCAAGCCGACGCCGACGGCGACGGGCGCATCGGGCCGGCGGAGAGGGCGGCCATCGCGCCGCTGTGGTTCGCCCGCCTCGACGCGGATGGCGCCGCCCGCGTCTCGCGCGAGGAGTTCCTGCTGCGCTTCGACGGCATCATCGCGCCGCGCTTTGATTCGCCCCGCCGTTACAATCGCGCCGCCGCCGCGAGCAACGCCCTTGGCCTGTTCGAGCTTGCGGATCGCGACCGCGACGCCGCGCTCGATCGCGCCGAGCTCGACCAGGCGCTGGCCGGCTGGTTCGCCGCGTGGGACGCCGACGGCGACGGCGGGCTGACCGCCGCCGAATTGTCGCGCGGCCTGCTCGCGATGCTCCCGCCCACGAATTTCGGCACGGGCGCCGTCCCGGAAAAACAGGAACCCCGCGCCGACCTGCCGGCGCCCCCGCCCGCGCCCGTCCTCTCCCCGGCGGAGTCGCTCGCGACCATCCGCGTGCCGGACGGCTTCCGGGTCGAGCTCGCCGCCAGCGAGCCGATGATCGAGGAGCCTGTCGCGCTCTCCTTTGACGAGGACGGCCGCGCCTACGTGGTCGAGATGCGCGCCTTCATGCGCGACATCGCCGGCTCGCGCGAGCGTGATCCAATCGGCCGCATCTCGCAACTGGAGGACACGGACGGCGACGGCCGTTTCGACCGCGCGACGGTTTTTCTGGATGGCCTGATCCTACCCCGCGCCGTCGCCGCGGTGGCCGGCGGCATACTCCACGTCTCAGACTACCAGCTTCACTATGCCCGCGACACCGACGGCGATGGCCGCGCCGATCTGAACGAAGTCATCGATCCCAACTACGGCCGCGGCAGCGTGGAGCATGCGCCGAGCGGACTCTTTCCCGCGATGGACAACTGGATCTACAACGGAGCCTCGACGGTCCGCTACCGGGTGATCGGGCGCACGCTCGTGCGGCAGGAGACCGAGCGCCGCGGCCAGTGGGGCATGACGCAGGACAACTTTGGCCGGCTCATCTACAACGTGAACAACAGCCAGCTCCTCGGCGACTTTGCGCCGCCCAACCAGATGGGCCGCAACCCGCACCATCCGACGACCGCCGGCCTCAACCTCACCATCGCGACCAATCAGCGGGTCTTCCCCGCGCGCATGAACACCGCGATCAACCGCGGCTACGCCACCGGCGTGCTCGACGCGGCCGGCCGCGCGCTCGTCTTCGCCTCGTCGTGCGGGCCGGTCGTCTATCGCGGCGAGAATTTCCCGGCCGAGTTTCAGGGCAACGCCTTCGTCGCCGACCCGGCGCTGAACCTGATCAAGCGCAACATCGTCGCCGACGGACACCTCACGCTCACGTCCCGCTTCGCCTACGACGACCGCGAATTCCTCACGTCGACCGACGAGCGTTTCCGTCCCGTCTCGCTCTACAACGGCCCCGACGGCGCCCTCTGGATCGTCGATCTCTACCGCGGCGTCGCGCAATACGGCGCGTTCATGACGCCCTACCTTCGGCGCGAATCCGTGGCGCGCGGCCTCGATCAAGGCATCTCGCGCGGCCGCCTCTATCGTGTCGTCGCGACCGAGCAGAAGCCCGCCGCGTTTCCGCGCCTCTCGCACGAGACCACCGCCGAACTCGTCGAGCGCCTCGCCCATCCCAACGGCTGGATCCGCGACACCGCGCAACGGCTGATCATCGAGCGCGGCGATCGTTCGGTCGCGCCCGCGCTGGCCACGCTCGCCGCCATCGCGCCCCGGCCGGAGACGCGCGTGCAGGCGCTGTGGACGCTCGAGGGGCTGTTCGCGGAGTTGCCCGCGGCGACTGTGGGCGAGGCCGGCCTGAAGCTCCTCGCCGTGGGTGCGGATTTCCGCCCGACATTTTCTCCGCCCTCAAACGTAGCCGGAGCCTGCTTGGGTCGATTTGCGGATGCGCATCCCAAAGTCCAGGTCGCCGCGCTGCGCGTCGCCGAGCATCTCGTCACGGAACTCGGACAGCTGCAGTTGGAGATCGATTACTTCCCGCAGCGCGAACCGGTGCCCGAGACGTTGTTCCAGGCAGTGCTCACTGCCGGCAACCAGCCGAAGCCCGCCTCGCTGCCGCTGCTCGCGCAACTCGCGACACGCGGGGCCGCGGACTTCCTCATTCGCGAAGGTGTGCTGAGCGGACTGCGCGGGGCTGAGCTCGCCTTCACTCGCCGCCTCGTCGCCGAGCCGGAGTGGCGCGAGCGAGCGCCGGGGCGCGCCGCCCTGCTGCACGCGCTCGCCGCCGCCGTGGCCCGCGCCAACCATCCGACGGATCTCCCGGCGCTGCGCGATCTCGCGGCCAAGCTCGGCCCGGAGAACGACTGGCGCCGCCGCGCGATCGCGGCCGGCATCGCGTCAGTTCCGCCGCCGGCCGCCGTGGCGACTGCGGCCGCGCGTCCGCTTACCGCAAACGAGCGCATGCAAGTTGCGGCCGGCGCGACGCACTACCAGCAAGTGTGCGCCGGCTGCCACGGACTCGACGGCCGCGGCGTCGTGCCGCTCGCGCCGCCGCTGGCGGGCTCGGAGTGGGTGACGGGGCCCGAGTCGCGCCTCTTGCGCGTGATGCTGCACGGGCTGACCGGGCCGGTGCAGGTGGGCGAGACGCAATACGCCCCGCCGGCAGTCCTCCCCGAGATGGCGGGGCTCGCCGCGCTGCCCGACGAGCAACTGGCCGCGATTGCCAGCTATGTGCGGCGCGCCTGGGGCCACGGCGCTGAGCCCGTCACGCCGCAGCGTGTGGCGCTGGAACGCGAGGCCTCGGCCGGCCGCGTTTCGCCGTGGCTCGCGATCGAGCTGGAATCGGCGAGATGATGCCGACCCGTTTCCCATGGAAAAACTGAAAGACCAAGTCGTCCTTATTGTCGGCGGTGGCAGCGGCATCGGCCTCGCGCTCGGGCAGGCTTTCGCGCGCGAGGGTTGCCGCGTCGTGCTCGCCGCGCGCACCGCGGCCGCGCTCGAGTCCGCCGCGCGGCTGCCGGACTTCGGCGGCCGGGCGCTCACCCGCGCGTGCGACGCGGCCGACCGCGCGCAAGTCGCGGCGCTCGTCGCGTGGACAACCGAGCACGCCGGCCCGGTAGACATCCTCGTCTACGCCGCGGGCGTGAACGTGCCCAAGCGCACTTTCGCTGATCTCGACCCGGCCGATTTCGATCGCGTGATGGCGATCAACGCCACGGGCGCATTCAACGCCATCCACGCTGTGCTGCCGGCGATGCGCGCCCGCAAGCGCGGCACAATTTTCAATGTCGTCTCGCTCGGCGGCATCCAGTTGCTCCAGCTCGCCGGCCTGCCCTACACGGCGGCAAAATACGCGCAGGCGGCCATCGGGTCGTTCGCCAACCTGGAGTCGCTGCCCGACGGTGTGCGCGTGACGAACCTGATCCCCGGCGAAACCGAGACCCCCATCCTCGCCAAGCGCCCCGTGCCGCCCTCCCCCGAGCAACGCGCCCGCATGCTCCAGCCCGAGGATGTCGCCGCGATTGCCGTGGCCGTTGCCAAGCTCCCGCCCCGTGCCACCGTCCCCGAGATTGTGATTACCCCGCGGCACATGCCCATGCTGTGAGCAGAAGGGCGGAAAAAATGAGGACCGGGCCCGCTCCTGACACAGGGCTGTCAGCGGCTGGCGCTAGAGTCTGCGCCGTGAACGCTCTCTCAGCTAAAATTTGCCTGTCGCCCACAGCGTGCCGGGCCGCGACCCGGCCATCTCAGCCCGGTTTTTCCACGGCGGCCGCCCGCGCGGGCTGGAAAAACCATGGCAGGAACGCGGCCTAGTTCCCATTCCATGCTCGCTGTCGCCATTGTGCTCGCCGCCCTCGCCTTGCTGGTCGCGACCGATCATCCAAGCCGGACGGACGACGATCGATGAACCGTTCGACGTCTGCGCCGGAGAAGGGTGGCCTCACTTCAATGCCTTGGCCGCGGCGATAATCTCGGCGCTCTCGGGCCGATCGCGGTAGTTGTCGCGCGCAAGCTTGGCGCGAATGACACCCTGCCGGTCCACCAGAAAGACAACCGGATGAGGAATTCCTTCGGCGCGGCCCTTGGCCGTGGCATTGCGGATGCCGTAGGCGTCGATGACTTTGCTGCCGGCATCGGAGAGCAACGGAAACGCCACGCCGAGTTTTGCGGTCGCGGCTGCGCCCACCGCCACCGAGTCGTAGCTGATGCCCACGAGCCGCACGCCCGCCTGCTCGATCGAGCCGAGATTTTTTTGCAGGTCCTGCAGCTGCTTCTTGCAATACGGGCACCAATCGGCCGAGCGGTAAAACACCAGCGCGATCGGTCCGCGATCGAGCAGCGAGGCGAGAGTCACGTCGGCGCCGGCGGAGTTCTTGAGCGCGAAACCCGGCGCTCTGGCGCCGATCGCCAAACCGGGCACGGACATTTCGCCGGCGTGAAGCGCGACGGTCGAAGCGAAGGCGGTAAGGACAATAAACGATTTGATCATGGTGGGTAGGATTGGACCAAGGTAAGAGCGCGGACGCCGAGTTGTATTCCCCGCCCGCCAATTCTTGCTCGGAATAGAACACCGGCGAGCCGACTCTGACGACGATGCCTCGCCGCGCGATCCTGATTCTGATAATGGGCTGGATCAGCCCCGTCGCCCCGGCGGCCGATCTATTCGATGGGTTCGCGGCGGGTTGGCGCGAGCGGTGGCGCATGGAGAGTTTTCTTGGCCAGCCCACGCGCTACGAGGTCACGCAGGACGATGGACGCCCGGTGCTGCATGCCCGCAGCTCGGCCGCGCATGGGGGACTGGTGCGCACGCATCCGGTGCCCGCACCCACCGCCGCTCGCCTGACGTGGCGCTGGAAAGTAAGTGCGCCCCTCACCGGTAATGCGCGCGAACGACATCGCGCCGGCGACGACTATGCCGCGAGGGTCTTCGTCGTCTTTGAGACCTCCGTGATCCCGCTCCGCACGCGCGCGATCAACTACGTGTGGGCCGCGCAGGAGCCAGCCAGCGCAGTTTTTCCCAGCCCCTACACGGGAAAC
>JAEUHB010000052.1 GCA_016794665.1 Opitutaceae bacterium | reverse complement strand
TCCCGACTTTCCCTTTGCGACACCCAAGGCGCGCCTCACACTGGGAGAAAATGCCGCGCCTGCGCCTCGTCACCTTCAATATCGCCCACGGCCGCGGTCTCACGCCGATTCAGGGCCTCACGAGCCCGCGTAAGCTCCGGGTCAACCTGCGCCGGATCGCTTCGCTCCTCGATCGCCTCGGGCCCGATGTCGTCGCGCTCCAGGAAATCGACGAAAACTCAAGCTGGGCGGGCAATTTCGACCACCTCGACTACCTGCGCGTCCACACCCGCTTTCCGCACTCGATTTTCGGGGTCCACAACCGCCGCTCCGGCCTGCTTAACCTCTCCTACGGCAACGCCGTGCTCTCACGCCATCCGATCCGCACGGCGGAAACCGTTGCGTTCGGGCAGCGGAAGCTCGGCGAAAAAGGCTTCCTCTACGTCGAGCTGGACGTTGGCGGCCGCTGCCTGCCGCTCGTGAACCTCCACCTCCACTTTGCGTCGCGCGCGCAGCGGCTGCGCCAGCTCGAGCGCCTGCTTGGCTGGTTGCGCGAGAAGCACCGCCTCCATGCCGACCGCTGGGAAGTGCCGCCCATCATCTGCGGCGACTTCAACAACCCCGGCCACCGTGATGACGCGACCGCTTCGTTGCTCAGCCACCTCTCCGACTACTGCGACTACACGATGCATCCCGTGGAGGGCCTGACCTACCCGTCGCCGCTGCCGCGGCGCGCGCTCGACTTCGTCTTCCTCCCCTGCGGCTGCATGAAAGTGAGTTCCGAGGTCGTGCGCTCTATCCTCTCGGATCACCGGCCGGTGGTCGTGGAGTTTGACTTCTGAGCCGAGGCGCGGTGGCGACGCTGGTCGCGCAGAAAAAATTTGCGTGTCATCCGGGCCCCTTTCCGGCCAACGTGCCCCTCCATGTCCCGCCTCCAGCAAGCGTTCGCCCGTGCCAGAGCCGAGAATCGCGCCGTCTTTGTCGCCTATGTGTGCGCCGGCGATCCCGACTTCGCGACCTCGCTGGAGATTTGCCGCGCGCTCGTGGACAACGGCGTGGATATCCTCGAGCTGGGGGTGCCCTTTTCCGATCCGCTGGCGGATGGGCTGACCAACCAGCTCGCGGCGCAGCGGGCGCTCGAGGGCGGCATGACCGCGGCGCGGGTCTTTGAGCTTGTGCGCCGCGTGCGTGAGTTCAGCCAAGTGCCAATCGTTTTCTACACCTACTACAACCTCGTCTTCGCCAACGGCGTCGATGCCTACCTCCGCGCCACAAAGGCCGCGGGAGTCGACGGCATTCTCACTCTCGATCTCCCGCCGGAGGAGGCGAATGAAGTCGCCGCGGCGTGCCGCACTCACGGGGTTGAGACGGTGTTCATCATCGCCCCGACGACGCCCGACGAGCGCATCGCGACGATCGCCGGCGCGACGACGGGCTTCCTTTACTACGTGTCGCGCGAGGGCGTGACCGGGGTGCGCGACCAAGTTGCGGGCAACATCCCGCAGGCCGTCGCGCGCATCCGCGCGCGGACCAAGTTGCCGATGGTCGTCGGCTTCGGCATCAGCACGCGCGCGCAGGTGGCCGAGGTCGCGACGCACGCCGACGGCGTCGTCGTCGGCAGTGCGCTCGTGAACTGCGTGCGCGATCATCTCGGCGAGCGCGCAAAGATTGTGCCGGCCATCGCGGCGCGCGCCGCGGATTTGTCGGCGGGCGTGAAGCGCCGTTGAACCCGCCCCCATGCCGCGCCCGATCCTCCTCATCGACGACGACCGGCTGCAGCACCGTCTCTTGCAGGCCCACTTCAAGGCCTTCCAGACCGAACTCTACGCGCTCGACAGCGCCTCCACCTACGAGGAGGGCCGCGCCAAACTCCTCACCGGCGGATATGCGGCCTGCCTGCTGGACTACCAGCTCGGCGAACGCGACGGCCTCCAGCTGATCCGGGACGCGGTCAAGGAGGGCTGTCGCACGCCCATCATTTTTCTCACCGCGGAAACCGCCGACCACGTCGACCTCGCCGCGATGCATGCCGGGGCGCTCGACTACCTCGTCAAGGGTGAGATCACGCCGCGCATGCTCGAGCGCTCGCTGCGCTACGCCCTCAAGCTGGCCGACACGCTCGAGGCCCTGCGCCGCCTCGCCACGCGCGACGAGCTGACGGGCCTGCTCAACCGCCGCGAGCTCGACCGCGTGCTGGCGGAGGAGTGCGAACGCGACCTGCGCTTCGGCCACGAGTTTGCGCTGATCATGCTCGACGTGGACCACTTCAAGTCGGTCAACGACCGCTACGGCCACCCGGCGGGCGACGCCGTGCTCCGCGAGGTCGCGCGCCGCATTTCCGCCGAGATCCGCACCGTCGACCGCGCGGCGCGATTTGGCGGCGAGGAGTTTGCGGTCGTGGTCACGGAGAGCGACGCCGCCACCGCGCTTGAGATCGCCCGCCGCATCTGCGCGATGATCGCGCGCAATCCCGTGGCGCTGCCCTCGGGCGAGATGCTGCCCATCACCATCAGCGCGGGCGTCGCGGCGCTGCCGCGCGATTCGCGGACCGACGGCGCGCTGATCGCGGCGGCGGACCGGGCCCTCTATGCCGCGAAGCAGCGCGGGCGCAACCGCGCGGTGGATTTCACCGCGCTCTGAGATCTCAGGCCGGCGCCATCACGCGCAGGCTCGCGGGCCGCACCGTGAAGTCGACGCGCGCGCCCACGTGATGCAGCTCGCCGTCGGTATGCAGCAGGCCGGGGGCGGCGCGCTCGACGGTGAAGCGCGCCGCGCGGTGCGCCACGACGCCGCGCGCGCTCGCAATCGTGCCGCGGAAAAGCCGCGCGGCGAGCGGCACGCCGTTCCAGAGTGTCACCGGCGGGATCGCGCAGAGGTCGAGCTGCCCGTCGTCGAGGGCGGCGCCGGCGGCGATGAAGGCATTGTTGCCGTATTGGTTGGCGTTGGCGACCGCGAGGGTGAACGTGCGGACGCGGAGGCGTTCCGTGGGCGTGGAGATGGAGAACTGTTCCGGCTGCCATTCGCGCCACGTCGCAAATGCAGTCGTGAGGTAGCGGGCAAAGCCGCGGCGTGCGAGGGCGTTGAAACGGCGCGCGATCTCGGCCTCGAAGCCGAGGCCGGCGGCGGTGAAAAATGGCCTGCCATCGGCGAGGCCGGTGTCGATGAGACGCGGCCGGCCGGTGACGAGGATGTCCAGCGCGCGCGCCACGGGGCCGTGGATGCGCAGGTGGCGGCCGAGGCCGTCGCCCGAGCCGCAGGGCACGAGCCCGAGCGTGGCCGGCGTGCCGACGAGAGCGGAGGCGACTTCGTTCATGGTGCCGTCGCCCCCTACGGCCGCGATCACCCCGCAACCATCGGCGATGGCCGCGGCGGCGAGCGCAGACGCGTGGCCCGGACGCTCGGTGAGCACGACGGTGGCGCCGTGGCGCTCGGCGAAGGCCCGCACCGCCGGCAACACGCGCGCAGCGCGGCCGGAGCGGAGGTTGACGATGAGGCGGATTTTCAGTGGCGGGAATTTCCGCCTTCACCGAGGCTGGGGCGAGATCAACTTCCGCCCATGGCCTCCCTCCTTCACGTCCTCACCGGCCCGACCGCCGTCGGGAAAACCGAATGGGCGCTGCGCTGGGCGGAGCGGCGAGGCGCGGAGATTGTCTCGTGCGACTCGTTGTTGTTTTACCGCGGTGCGGACATCGGCACCGCCAAGCCGACCGCCGCCGAGCGCAGCCGGGTGCCACACCACCTGATCGATGTGTGCGCAGTGACGGAGCGGATGGATGTGACCCGCTACGTCGCGATGGCGCGCGCGGCGGTGGGGGACATTCTCGCGCGCGGCCGCGCGGTGCTGGTGACGGGCGGCAGCGGCTTTTACCTCAAGGCGTTCTTCGCACCGGTTGCGGATGAGGTCGCCGTGCCGGATGAAGTGAGGGCGGAGGTCGCCGTAGTTTCGCTGCCGGCGGCGGTGGCCCGGCTGCACGCGCTGAATCCGGGGGGGCTCGGCGAGCTCGACGTGGCCAACCCGCGGCGCGTCACGCGCGCATTGGAGCGCTGCCTGGCGACCGGTCGCACGCTGGCGGAGCTCGCGGCGGACTTTGCGCGGCAGCCCGGGCCCTTTGCCGAGCATGAGGTGCGCCTCGCGCGGCTGGAGCGCGAGCCGGCGGACCTGGCGCGGCGCATCGAGGCGCGCGTGGCTGGGATGCTGCGGGCTGGGCTGGTCGACGAGGTGCGTCGGCTGCGCGCCGATGGCCTTGGGAATAATCCCAGCGCGGCCCGCGCGATCGGCTATCGCGAGGTGCTGGCGATGCTTGAAGGGGAATTGGAGGAGCGCGGGCTGGCCGACGAGATTGCGAAGAACACGCGGGCACTCGTGAAAAAGCAGCGCACGTGGTTTCGCACGCAGCTCCTGCCGCACCGCGTCGTGCGGGCGGATGCGGTGCAGGACGCGGCGGGCCTATTCGGCGACTGAGCGATCGCCCGCGAGCCGCGCGAAAATCGCGATGTGCGAGCCGAGGAGGAGCGGCGCGAGGAAGGTTGGCCAGAGACTCAGCGGCAGGATCGTCATCATCCGGAGCTGCACGGGTTCGGTGAAGCTGAGGCGCAGGGCCGAACCGAGGGCGAAGAGGAGGCCGGCGAGCCCGACGATGTTCCAAATCGTAGTCGCGCGCCGGCGGGCGCTTTCCTCAAGCGGGGCGAAGACGAGTGGCAGCGCCATCGTGGCCACCACGAGGTCGACGATGCCCGTCGGAACCGCAAACGAGCGGCCGAGGACACCCTCACTGCCGAGGTCGAGGAAGTAAAGGCCGGTGAATCGCGTCAGGTGGACGAGCACGAGCAGGCGCAGATCGAGCGCATTGACCCACGTCCGCACCACGCCGATGCGGAGTGCAATGAGCGCGAGGAACGCGGCCAGGGCGGCGGCGAGGGCCGGGAGCGTGGCGGCAGGGACGCGCTGGAGGAGCAGCAAATGCCCGGCGGCCAAGGCGCAGGCGAACCACAGCCAAAAGAAGACGCGCGCGAGCAGGGCGGCGAGCATGGGGCCGGCGGAAAGGCGCGAGGCGGGACGCCTCGGCGACGATTTGCTACTGCGGCAGCTGCACCCGGAACCGCTCGAGCGAGGTGCCCTCGAGGCGGCTGAGCTCGGCGGCGGCGCGGCGGAGCGCGACGCGCGCGCTCAGTTCCTGGAAGCGGTTGTTCTCAAGATCGTCCTGGGCGAGGAGGACCAGGCGGCTGGTGGAAAGGCCGGCATCGAATCGCGCTTTTTGCTGTTCGTATTGGCGCACCGCGAGCTCGGTGGCTTTGGCGGCAATCTCGACGGCGGCCAGCTGGGTCTCCACGGCGCGGACGGCCGAGCGGACGCTGACGAGGAGGGTCTGCTCGAGCTGCTCGAGCTGGAGCTTGCGCGACGCGAGGTTGGTCTGGGCGGTGCGATAACGGGCCTTGTCCGCGTGGCGGCCCCAAGGCGTGGAGTAGGTGAGGCCGATGCCCCAGTTATTGCCGTGGTCGTTGGGGAGGTTGGCGATGGCCTGCTGGTAGCCGGCGCTGGTGACACGGGACGTGTAGCCGAGCGAGGCGTTGAGGTCGAGGGTGGGGAGCTGGTTGCGGCGTGCGGTCTCGAGGTCGAGCGAGAGCTGCTTGATGGCCTCCTCGGTGGACAGGGTATCGGGGTAGAACTCCCGGGCTCGCTTGTAGGCCGCCGCGAAGTTCGGGGCGTCTCCCTTGTAGTCGTCGAACGCCACGGGGCCGACACGCTGGTCAAAATTGGGCAGGTTGATCAAGTTGAGGAGGCGATCCTCGGCGTCCCGCACGGTCTGCTCGGCCTGCACGATGCCGCGGCGGGCGTTGGCCACGCCGACCTCGGCCGACAGGACGTCGAGATCGGTGGCGACGCCGGTGGTGCGGCGGGCCTTGTTTTCGTCGAAGAGCTTTTGGTTGTAGTCGTGCGTGAGCTGGCGGATGCGGAGGGTCTCGCGGGCGGCGACGAGATTATAATAGGCGTTCTCGGTGTCGGCGATGAGGGAGAGGATGCGGCTCTTGTAGTTGATGGTGGCGATGCCGAGGCCGAGCTTGGCGCGCTCGAGGGCGGCGGTGGCGGAATGGCGGCCGGCGCCGTTGAGCAGCGGCTGGTTCAGGGTGGCGGAGACACCGTTGGCAAAGCTCGGGTTGACGAGCGAATTGGCGGAGTTGTTGGCGCTGCGGGTAAGGTTGGTGGAGACGGTGACGCTGCCGTTGGTCGCGGCGATGCGGGGTAGGGTCACGCCGACGGAGGCGGAGGTGTTGTCATTGCGCGGGCCGGTCGTGGCGGTGCCGTCGAGTCGGCTCGTCGTGGACGCGGCTTGGTTGAGGTTGCGGCGCGCGTTGGCGTTGATGGTCGGGTCGAAGGCGGCCTGCTGAATGGCGATGGTGTCCTTCGCGTTTTCGACCGCAAAGGCCTGGACCTGCAGGTCGAAATTCTTTTTCAGCGCGAGGCCGATGGCCTCCTCCAGCGTGAAGGGTTTTTCGCTCGTGGTCTGGCCGGATGCAGGGAGCGTGGCAATGCCGAGGAGAAGCAGGGCGCGGGCGATTGGGCGGAGCATACGGGAATAAAAGGGCGGGCGAAAAGAGATGCAGGGGGACAACACGGAGGGCGAGCGAAAGTTACTGCCTTTCATATTCGCCGCCGCTGGTCCTTTTCAGGACTGTGAAGCCGGCCTGCTTGGCGCGCGAGACGGAGAGAGGTGCGGAAAGTTTCGGGCTATTTGCCGGTTGCGGCCCGCCGCGTCGCACGGCTTGCCCGCACTTCGGGCAGGCTGTCAGGTCGGGTGCGGCGGCGTGCTGGCGGTGTTCGAAACCGGGGCCGCACAGGCGGCACGGCGGCTTCAGCGGGGCGTAGAACCGGAGCGGCATCGGCGCGGGGCGGCGCGGGCGGGCCGGGGCGGCGTCTTATTGGACCTTAGGCTCCGAACGCTTGAGCTCCCGCTCGACGATCTCGTTGAGCGCGGCGCCGCCGGAGGTGCGGCTGCTGGCCGTGGCGAACTCGGCGCGCGTGTTCACGAACATCGGGTTCGCCTCGCTGGTGTCCGGCGCCTTCTTGTCGAGCACGTGGATGAAGATGCCCTTGTCACCGGTGAAGCGCATGTCCGAGAGCTGGCCCTTTTCGAGGCGGCCGAGTGAATTGACGAGCGTCTGGTCAACCCCCGCCGAGCGGGTGCGGCGGGAGAACGGCTCAAAGATCTTGGCCTCGAGCTTGAGGCCGGCGCTTTCGACCGCGGCGGCGGCCTTCTCCAGCGTGTCGCCAGCCTTGAGCCGCGCCTCAAGCTGTTCCTTCACAGCACGGCCGGTGTCGGTGAAGCGTTTGCGGCGCTCGTTCTCCGAGTAGTCGGCCAGCACGGTGTCGCGCACCGCGAGGAAGAGCGGCTTCCGGGTCTCCTGCGATTCCTTCCAGTAGAGGATGACGGCGCCGGTCGGTGTGGCGAGCGCGTCGGAGGTCAGGCGATCCTTGCCGAGGCGGAAGGCTTCGGCCGCAACGGCCGGGTTGCCGCTCAGTTCGAGGGGCGCGGCCTCGCGCGAGAACGGCGGGAGGGTCTTGGTCGCCAAGTTCTTTCCCGCGAGGAAGCGGTCGATGGCCTCCGGGGTCTTTGCGCCGGCGCGGTGCAGCGCGAGCGTCACATCGGCCGCTTGCTTCGCTGCAAGCTTCTGCGCCCGCTCCAGCTTGAGCGCCGACTCCACCTGTGCGCGCACGGCGGCAAAGTCCGCGGCGGGATCAGCGGGCGGCGTGGCGGTCACGGTGGGAGCAGCGGGCGTCGCGGGCTTGGCGGGATCGGCCGGCTTGGGGAAGCGGGCGGGGTTCTGATCGTAGTAGGCCCGGATCTCGGCGTCGGTGACGGTGACCGAAGGCACCAGCGGCAGGGCCGGAAACTCGATCACGCTCACGACAACCTTGGGCGGGATGTCGTAGCGTCCGCCGGACTGGTCGAAAAAGGCCGTGAGCTGCTCGTCGGTTGGCTTGATCTCGGGTTTGAAGGCCGCGTAGTCCGCGGTGGCGGTGGCAACGGTCCAGGTGGTGTCCTCCTCCGTCAGCTCGTTCTTCACCTCGAAGGGCAGCACGTAGCCGGGGCCGGCGAGGAGTTTCTGGACTTTCTCGGAGCGGATGTCGTCGCTGATGACACGCAGCACGTCGGCCTCCGTGAGGCCGGCGGAGCGGGGATTGGTCTTCAGGCTGTCGCGGAAGCGCGTGTAGGCGGCGGAGTCGAACTTGCCGTCCTGGCCGGTGAACTCCCGGAGAGTCTCGATGTGCTTTTTCAGCTCGTCGCTGGTCGGCGCCGGGATGTGCCACTGGTCCGCGAGGTAGACGGAGGCGGCCCGGTGCTGCGCGTAGGCCTCCATCTGGCCCTCGGAAATTTGGAACAGCGCCATCATGCCGGCGCGGAGTCGGATGCTGAGCTGCGCCTCGGACGCGAATTTCTGCTGGTCCGACTGGAGGCTGAGGTTGTAGCCGAAGAACGGCCGCTCGACGGCCTGCCGGTCGGCGCGGCCCGAGCCTTGGGCGCCGATCGTGAAGACAAACGCGACGATGATCAGAGCCAGCAGCACCGCGAAGACGACGCGGAAGTGATGCTGGAAGTATTTCTGAATCCAAGTGATCATGGAGGGGAAAAGGGCGGAAGCTAGGTCGGCCCCCGCCGCTGGCAAGGGCGAATTCGGCGCGGGCCCGCGCCGTCCGTTCCATGGCGGACCGTCGTCCCCCGCGCCCGGCTGATCACGGAGTCCAGGCGGTCTGCACCTGCCGGCCGGCGGGTTTCCACCAGCCGTCGAGCTTGGCGGCGAGGCGGGCGACTACGGCAGGGTTCTGCGCGGCGAGGTTGTTGTCCTCGTGCGGATCGGCGAGGAGGTCGAAGAGCTGCGGCCGCAGCTCGGCGCGGGGATTCGACGACGCGTAGCGGGCGCTCACGTAACCGTCGTAGGTGAGGAGCAGCTTCCATTTTCCCTCGATCACCCAACGGTAGACGAGCGATTCGGCCGGCTGGTCGAGGTCGGCGATGTCGTGGGCAAAGGTCTCGCCAAACACGGTGTCGCGCGACGTCGGCGCGCCGCTGCGCAGCACAGGCAGGAGGTTGAGGCCGGGGAGATTCGCAGGAGCCGCGGCGCCCGCGGCGGCGAGGAGGGTGGGGACGATGTCGATGCTCGAGCAGAGCTGCTGGCCGCGGCGGCCGGGCTGAATCACGCCGGGCCATGAAAACATCGTGGGCTGGCGCGTGCCGCCCTCGTTGGCGGTCTGCTTCGATCGCGGCGCGTAGCCCGGGCCGGTGGGATTCTGGATCCACCCGTTGTCGGCGATGTAGATCACGAGGGTGTTCTCGCGGAGGCCCTTCTCATCGAGCCGGCCGAGAAGCGCGCCGCAGGTCTCGTCGAACCACTCGACCATCGCGTAGTATTTCGCGACGAAGTCGGACGCGACGCCCTTGGCCTTGTATTTTTGGAAGAGCCGGTCCGGCGGCGTGTGGGGCGTGTGCGGCAGGAACGGAGCATACCAGACGAAGAACGGCTTCTTCTCCGCGGTGGCGTGGTCGATGAAGTCGAAGATCGGTTTCATTCCCTCGCGGCCGATCTTGAGGCCGTCGTCGCCGTGCCGGCCGCCGGGGAGCGGGAAGCCGCGCGTCATGCCGTGGGTGAAGCCGCCGCGTTGGTAGGAGCCCTCCCACCACTTGCCGGATTGGTGCGAGAGGTAACCGCGGGCGCCGAGCAGGCGCGGGACCGTGGGCACGGCGTCGAGGTGGCGGATGAGTTTTTCGCGGAGCGCGAGGTAGGGCGGTGACTCGCCGCTGGGGCGCGCGGCGGCCTCGTCGGCGGAGGCGGCCTTGGCCTTGGCGGCGCGCTTGTTCTTCTTGGCGGCGTCGTCGGCGGGCGCGGACTTGCCCGCATTCTTCGCGGTCGTCTCGGGCGAGCCGACGGCGGTGGGCAGGGGCGCGGGGTCGTTGCCGGAGACCTTGTGCTGGTGCGCGTAGAGCCCGGTGGCAAAGGTCGCGAGCGCGGGGCGGCACAGCGCGGTCGGCACGTAACCGCGCTCAAAGACGGCCGAGCGCGCCGCGAGTTTGTCGAGATGAGGCGTCTCGATCACCTTGTGGCCCATGTGGCCGTAGTCGGTCCACGCGTGGTCGTCGGAGATGATGAAGACGATGTTCGGTGGAGTCGCGGCGGCCGCGGCCCTCGCCGCGGGAAGGAAGGAAAAGGACGCAGCGAGAAGGGCGAGAAACG
>JAEUHB010000037.1 GCA_016794665.1 Opitutaceae bacterium | reverse complement strand
GCCGAGCTCAACCGCCCGCACGGCGTGACCGTCCACCGCGACGGCACGCTCTACATCACCGACAGCTACAACGACCGCGTGCTCAAGATCGTGAAGTAGCAGCGAGCGCCAGCGAATCGACGATCGGCAGTCCGCCTCGGCAGCGGCGGGACGGGCGCCAGATTCCGTTGAGGTAAAATCCCGCTTCTCCCGAAGCGGGCTACGGCTGAGCCCTCTCCGTCCGCAGGCTCATCTTGAGCCCGAAATCCTTCGCGGCCTGCCTCGCGTGCTCCGCAATCGCATCGACGCCTTGCTTAACCTTATCGTAGGACGCGCCTGCTTCCGCTTTCGGCAACTGCACGCGGATCTCGAACGCACTGCCGCGCGGCAGCGCCGCGAGTTGCTGGCGCCACGCCGCTGGATCGAATTGCAGTCCGTTGCTGGAGAGCTGGCCGGCCAAATCCACGCCCACGGCCAGTTTCAACGCGGGCGCCGGCGCGGCGGCGGCGGGTGGCGCCGCGAGCGCGCGCTCGCGCGTCTCCAGCTTCTCCCGCGTCGTCTCGATTTCGCGCCGCAACCGCGCGACCGCCGCGCGGTCCGCGCGGAGCGCCTCGAGGGTCCCGGCGGGGGGCAAGGCCGCGGCGAGGCGCGCGTTCTCCTCGCGAAGCCTCGCGATCTCCCGGCGATCGCCGTGGAGCAGCGCGAGGTCATCGCGCAGCCCCGCGGCTGCCTCCCGCTGCAGCCAGAGCGCAGCGCCGGAGCCCAAGGCGACGATCAGAAACAGGATGGAGAGCCAACGCATCGCGGGAAACGGCCCGTCAATTCTTCGGCGCAATCACCGCCGCGCCCTCCGGCGTGTAGACCGTGGCACCCTGCGGCGCGACGATCCTGGGCCCGTTGGGCAGCGGCTTGCCATCGGACACGGTGAAGACGATCGGGATCTGCAGCTGCGTGTTCACCTCGCGGCCGCCTTTTTGCCCGGCCCTGAATTTCCACTGCTCCACCGCCGCGACGGCGGCCGCCTCGAGGAGGCGCTTGGCCTCGACCGCATCGACACCGTTCAGCGTCGCATTGCCGCCGCCCGCTCCGGCGACGGTGAACTCCTTCATCCGGACGACGGCGCCGCCCACATCCGCCCCCGTGGCATCACTGGGCCGCGCGAGATTCTCGCCTCGCAGCGTCGATCGGACGGAGCGCGCGTTGCGCACGTCGCCATTGGCATCGACCACAAACTCCACCACCACCTCGCCCTCGATGCCCGCGTTGCGGAGTTCGGCGGGATACTGCGGGCGGGACTGCAAGCGTGGCGAGGGCGTGCGATCGAGCCGCGAAAGGTCGAATGTCTCGCTGCTCGCGGCGGCGGCCGCGCGCGCCTGCTCGGCCCGCGCCACCTGCTGCAGGCGGCCCTGCAGCGCGCCGGCCTCGTCGTTGAGCCGCTTCAGCTCGGCGTCGTCGCGGCGCAGATCGGCGACCTCGGCGGAATCGCGGGCGAGCTGGAGATTCTCGGCGCGGAGCATGGCGAGGCCCGCGGCTTCCGAGCGGAGGCTGGCGACCTCGCGGCGGAGCGCGGTGTTTTCCTGATTCTGCAGGGCGAAGCCCGTGGCGCCGGCGACGGCCAGGGCGCCGGTGATCCCGACTTGGAGTTTGCTCATGCTCATAAAGGTCGCGAACGCCCCGCCCGTCGCGGCGGCCCCCGCCGCCACGCCGCCGCCGGCGAGCGCGGCGCCCGTCACCGCCACCGCGAGCCCCGTGGGCGCGGCGACGACGGCTTGGTGGGCCAGCGCGGCCGCGAGCGCGGCGACGGTGGACTTCACGCCGCGGCGCTCGAGGAGGGCGCGCAGCTTGTCGAGCGCCCGCTCGACCCGCATGCGCGCCGTGTTGTCGTTCACATTCAGGCGCGCACCCACGCCCGCAAAATCCCGGCCCTCGAAAAAGCGCAGCAAGATCGCCTCGCGATCGCCGTCGCTGAGTTCGCCCAGCGCCTCGTCGAGCACGGGGCGCACGCGGGCCCAGTCGAGCGGGGCCGCGGGGTCGCGGGTGAGTTCATCCATAAGGTGGGCCTCCGCCTCGCGCGCGTGCCGGCGCCGCTCGCCGCGCACGGCCTTGG
>JAEUHB010000412.1 GCA_016794665.1 Opitutaceae bacterium | reverse complement strand
CATTGTGTCGTCGCGCGAACGCACCGTGGCGGAGCTGGCGCCGCGCGCCTTCCAGGCCGCGCATCAAATCGAGTCCCTGCGGGTCATCGACGACGGCCTCGAGATCGTCGTCAACCCCGCGCACAACGATCCGCAGCTTCTGTTCACTTTCGAGCGGCCCCTGCTGATCGCCACCACGCTGGCCGAGCAGGCTCGCGGCGGGGCCGGGCGCATCGGCGGGGTTTTCCTCGCGCTGGCGCTGCTGTTGCTCGGCCTCGACCGGGCGCCGCGATTCCGCGCGCGCTTCGCCCGGTGGGCCGCCGCGCTGGCGGCGCGGCCGGCGCGCGCCGTCGCGCTCGTCGCCGCCCTGGCCGTGGCCGCAAGCGCCTACCCCGTGGTGTTCCTCGGGAAAAGCCACGTCTCGCCCAACCTCGGCACCGTGCTGCTCTACGATTACTACCCCACGCTGCCGGGCTACTCCGCGAGCGAGCTCTCCGACGTGAAGCTCTCCGACGTGGGCGCGGTCATGTGGCAGCACGTGCCTTTCTCGATGATGCAACGCCGCGCGCTCGGGCAGGGCGAGCTGCCGCTGTGGAACCGTTACAATGCCGCCGGCGTGCCGCTCCTCGCGCAGGGCCAGTCGATGTTCGGCGATCCGTTGCACCTGGGCGTGATCGCGGCCAACGGCGCCGCGTGGGCCTGGGACCTCAAATACCTCGTCGCTAAATGGCTCTTCGCCGCCGGGCTCGGGCTCGTCGTGCTCACGCTCACGCGGCACACCGGCGCCGCATTGATCGTGGCGGTGGCCGCGCCGTTTGCCGGATTCTTTCTCTACCGCGTCAACCACCCGGCGTTCTTCAGCCTCTGCTACGCGCCGTGGCCGCTGCTGTGCCTGGTGCGGCTCGCGCAGGCGAGGACGCGGCGCGGCGTGGCGGCCAGCCTCGCCGGCCTCGTGGTCGCCAACCTCGCGTTGATGAACAGCGGCACTGTGAAGGAAGCCTACATGCTGCACGTGTGCGTCAATTTCTCCGGCGCGTGCGTGCTGCTCGCGGGCCCGCTCGCCGGGCGCGTGAAGTTCCGCAGGCTCATCGCGCTCGCCGGCACGGGGCTGGTTTTCACACTGCTGACGACGCCGATCTGGGCGGTGTTTCTCCAGACGCTCCGCGGCGCCTACACCGGCTACAACGCCGTGAGCGCCTTTCAAATCCAGCCCACGCTGCTCCTCGGCGCGTTCGACGAGATTTTCTACCGGCCGCTGATGACGGAGAACCGCGTCTTCAGCCCGTCGCTCAATTTCCTCCTCATGCTCGGCGCGCTCTACTTCGCGGCCACCCTCCGCGAGCAGTTCGCGCATCGCGCGGTCACGGCGCTGGCCGCGAGTTCGCTCGTGCCGCTGGCGCTCGCCTTCGGCCTCGTGCCGCCGCATTGGATCGTGACGCTGCCGTTCCTCGGCAACGTCGCGCATCTCGACAACACCTTCTCGTGCGCGCTCATCGTGCTGTGGTCCGTGCTGGCGGGCGTCGGCTTCGCCACCGCCGCGCGGCGGCTCGGCACCCGCGACGGCCGCGCCGACCTCGCGATCGCGGGCCTGCTGCTCTTCGCGCTCGTCTTCGGCTGGATCGCGTTCCGGCAGGCGGCGCACCGCCCGATCATGGGGCCGATCTTCTCCGTCCACGCGCCAGGCCGGTTCCTCGCCGTCGATCCGTTCATCTGGAAGTATCTGGCGAGCCTGCTGCTCGCGGCGGCCGCGATCGCGTGGCTCGCGCGGCGGGCGCTCGTGCGCCACACGCTCGGCGTCGCGAGCGCGCTGCTGCTCGTCGCCGCGACGGGCGCGCTGGTATGGCGCCTGGCGTTGCACGCCCCGGCGGTGGGCTTCGAGGAATTCACGGTGCGGCCGACCGTGCGCGCGGATTTTCACGCGCGCTCCGGGGCGATGGAGTTTGCCCGCGCGGCGCACGCCCACGAGCCGGGCCGCGGCTTTGGCTTCAACGGCAACTTTTTCCCCGGCTGGACCGGCGTCTACGGGCTCGAGACCGTGCACGGCCCCGACGCCCTCGTGAACCCGTGGCTCCGCGAGCTCGTGGGTGTCTCCGGCGTCGAGCGCATCTGGGACTGGCGCCTCTACGTGGAGGCGGCGAACGTCGCCGCCGCCCGGCCGTTTCTCGACGCGCTCAACGTCCGCTTTTATTTCGATCTGCTGAGCAAGCACCCCGCGCTGGCGAAGTCGCTCACACTCGCGCACGGCGCCGACCTCGACGTGTGGCAGAGCCCGACGGCCTGGCCGCGCGCGTTTTTCACCGACCGCCTCGACGCCTATGACCGGCCCGAGGACCTCGTGGCAAAGATTCGCGCCGCCGAGGGCCGCCCCTTCGCCGCCGTGCAGCGCTCCGATCCCGACGTCAACGCGGCGCGCGCGGCGCTCCCGCGCGACGCCGCCACCCGCACCGTCGCGCCCGCCACGGCCTACCGGCTGACGGAAAATGCGACGCGTTTCACCGTGCGCGCCAGCGGTCCCGGCGTGATCGTGCTCACCGAGGCGTTCTGGCCCGGCGATTTCCGCGCCGAGGTCAACGGCCGCAAGGCGCAGATCCTGCGCGTAAACCACGCGTTCAAGGGCGTGCGCGTCGATGCCGCCGGCGACTACACCGTCGAGTTCCGCTACGTGCCGAAAAACTGGCCGCGGAACCTCGCGCTCAGCGTCGTCGGCGCCGCTGGCTTTGCCCTGCTCCTCTGGCTCGCGCTTCGGCCGGCGCGCCGCGCATGAGCGCCGCGCGCATCTGCCGCGCCTGCGGCGCCGGCCCCGTCGCGCTGCGCGGGAAGAAAACCGGGACGTTCCTCCGCCGCGAGTTCGAGTTCCACGCCTGCGCCGCGTGCGGCTTCATGCACGTCGAGCCCTTCTCTGGCTTCGCGATCTACGACGACGCCTACTACCGCGGCGCCGGCCCCGATCCCTACGTGGACTACGCGGCGGAATACCACGACTGGCGCGCGACGGACCGCGGCCTCGAATTCACCGATCTCGCGCGGGTCGCGGAGCACTATTTCCGGCCGTCTGCCGCCGCTGCTCCGCTGCGCCTCCTCGACTTCGGCTGCGGCGCCGGCGGTTTCCTAAAATTCCTCCGCGCGCGCAGCTCGCTATCCGGCCGGCCGCTCGATCTGACAGGCCACGATGTCGGCTCCTACGCCGAGATGCTGCGCGCCCGCGACGGTTTCCGGATCCTTGACTTCGTCGCCCTCGCGCGGGAACCCGACGCGAGCTACGATCTGATCAGCCTGATCGAGGTGATTGAGCACCTGCCCGAGCCGCTCGAGGTGCTGCAAATCGTCGCGCGCCTCCTCCGGCCCGGCGGCCTCCTGCTGCTGACGACCGGCAACCTCGAATCTCCCGCCGCAAGACGCGCCGGCCTCGCCTACCGCTACTGTGCTCCCGAGATCCACGTGAGCCTGTTCAATCCCCGCGCCCTCGCCGCCCTCTACCGCCGGGCCGGGCTGGCGCCGCACCGTGTGCGCTACGAAGGCGCGGTGAGATTCAAGGTCCTCAAGACCCTGCGCCACCGGCCCGCGTTCCGCGCGCTCGCCCGCGCCGCGCTCCTTTTCCCGCCCATGGTGCGCCTCATCGACCGCCGCTACGGCGTCTCGGCGATGCCTTGCGCCGTCAAGCCCGCGCTGAAAGCCTGAGTGCGCCTCTGTCCATGCGCCCGCCGCCCTTTCCTCCCATTCGCCAAGGCGTCCTCTCCGTTGTGGTGCCGATCTACAACGAGGCGGCGACCGTGCGTGCGGCGCTTGACGCCATCCTCGCCAAGTCCGTCGAGGGCTGGACGCTCGAGATCATCCTGGTCGAGAGCAACTCCACGGACGGCACGCGCACCATCGTCGAGACCTACGCCGAGCACCCGCGCGTGACACTCATCCTCGAGGATGCGCCGCGCGGCAAAGGCCATGCCGTGCGCGCCGGCCTCGCCGAGGCCACCGGCGACGTGATCCTCATCCAGGACGCCGACCTCGAATACGACCTCGCCGACTACGAGATCCTGCTCGCGCCCCTCGAGTCGGGCCGGCAGTCGTTTGTCCTCGGCTCCCGCCACAGTGCCGGCGGCTGGGCCATCCGTCAGTTTTCCGACCAGCCGCTGCAGGCGTTTGTGCTCAACCTCGCGCACTGGGGTTTCACGCTGATGATCAACGTGACGCTCGGCATCTGGCTCCACGATCCGTTCACGATGTATAAGGTCTTCCGCCGCGACGCGCTGCACGGCCTGCGCTTCGAGTGCAACCGCTTCGACTTCGACTGGGAGCTGCTGATCAAGCTCGTCCGCCGCGGCCACCGCCCGATCGAGATTCCGGTGAACTACAAGTCGCGGTCATTCAAGGAGGGGAAAAAGATCTCCATGTTCCGCGACCCGGTCACCTGGATCTGGGCGCTGATCAAATACCGCGCGCAGCGCGTCTAGCCGAGCGGCCCGCCCGCGTCGCCCATGCCCGCGCTCTCACTGTCCTCGACGTTAGTGGCCTTCGCGCTGCAGTGCCTCATGCTCTCGGGCGCGGGCCTGGCGGCGGGGATCTGGCGGCGCCGGCTCACGGGTCGCGTCGGCTCGCCCGTGACCGCCGTCGCGCTCGCCACGCTGGCGCCATGCGTCCTCGGTTACGCGGCATTTGCCTGCTACTTCATCCACCCGCTCCTTGGGCGCGTGTTCAGCTGGCTCGCGGTGGCCGCGGTGCTCGGGACGCTGGCGCACGCGGCGCTGCGGCGGCGTCATGAGGACGAGCCTTCGGCCGCGACGACGCGCCGGCTGGCCTTCCTGAATGCGCTGGCAGGCATCTTCTACCTCTCCGCGCTGTTAATCTACCCGAAGCCGAGCTTCACCGCCACCTCGGCCCAGCGCTTCCTTGCCCTCGAGCCGCACAATCCGGAAATCCCGCGGATTTTCGCGGAGCGGCTTTACCTCGGGATGTCGCCGAAACACATCAGCGACGGCTGGCTCAGCAGCGACCGGCCGCCGCTGCAGACGGGAGTCGCGCTGGTGACGCTGCCCGCGCTGCGCGCGCTCGGCTTCGGCTACGACAAGGCCTGCGGCACGGCGGGAACCTGGTTCCAGCTGCTGTGGATTCCCGCGTTGTGGGCATTTCTGCGCTGGCTCGGCCTCACCGAGCGGGCGGCGACCGCGGGTTCCGCGGTCGCGGTGTTCAGCGGTTTCCTCCTGCTGAACTCCGTCTACGTCGGGCCCGGGCTCGCGGCCGGCGCGCTCGTGCTGACCGGTTTTTGCTCGTTCTTCGCCGACGGCCGTGACGTCAGGCGTTCGCGTCGCGGTCCCTTGCTGGGCGCACTCGCCGGATGCGGCGCGCTGGCCCACGGCGGCGTGCTGTTTTCGCTGCTCGCGCTCGTCCCCTTTGCCTTTTTGTCGGCGCGGCGGCGACGGCGGCAATGGAAGCTCGCGGGCGCGGTGTTTGCGCTGCTGGCGCTCCCGTGGCTCGCCTACCAGCAATTCTACGAACCGCCGGGGAACCGCCTGCTCAAATGGCACCTCGCCGGCCAAATGGAGCCCGACAACCGCGGTTTGGTGGCCACGCTTGCGGATCAATACCGGGCGCTCGGGTGGGAGCAGGCGGCCGTCACGCGCGCGGAGAATCTCCGCCACCTCCTCCTCGCCGGCTGGGATCGGCTGCCCGGGCCGACGGAGGCCCCGGCGCGCGACACCCTTCGCGCCGACGAATTCTCGCATCTGCTTCGCACCCCCGCCGCATGGCTTCTCGGCATGCTGGCGGCCCCGTGGCTGGTGTGGAGGCATTTTCACACATGGACGGCCTGGCGAACAAGGGTGCGGCGTCACGTGCTCGCCCTCATCTGGCTTGGGCTGACGCTGGCGGTGTGGGTGGCGCTGATGTTTCGCCCGGGCAGCACGATCGCGCCCCAAGGCTCCTACGTCGCGCCGCTGCTCCTGCTGGGCGTGCTCCTGACGTGGACCCTGGTCGCGAGCCGCGCGGTGTTCGTCGCGCTCGCGATTGGGCAGGCCGCGTTTTTCGCCTTCATCTGGCTGCCGGGCGAACCGGGCGGCGCAGCGGCCACCCCGTTCCCGCTGGCGGCGACCGTGTGCTTCGGCCTCGCCGTCGCTGCGTTCGCGGCCGAGTCGCTGATGACACCCGAGGAGGCCGGCCGGGCCGGGGCGCGGCTCGCCGCGATGCGGGCGTGGGCACGCTCGCCGCGCGCGCGGCTCGCGCTGCCGGCGCTGGCGGCGCTCGTGCTGCTGTTCTTTCTACGCAAGCCGCACGCGCTCACCACGCCGCAGCTCTGGGCCGAGGACGGCACGATTTTTCTCGTGCAAGCCGAGCAGCTCGGCGGGCACGCGTTCACCACCCCCTACATGGGCTACCTGCACACGCTGCCGCGGATGGTGGCCGCCATCGCGCCCCGGCTGCTCGATCCGGCGTGGTGGCCGCTCTTTTACAACGGCGTCGCGTTCGGAATCTGGCTGCTTGTCGCCGCGCGGATTTTTTCCCCGCGCCTGGACCTCCCGGGCAAGCCGTGGCTCGCCCTGGCCCTCGTGGCGGTGCCGCACAGTGGCGAGGTGATGTTCAACATCACGAACGTCCAGTGGATCACCGCGCTCGCGCTGGTGCTGCACCCGATGATGGCCGCGCCGCAGAGCCCGGGGGAGCGCCGCGCCGATCTCGCGATCCTTGCGCTGATCGCGCTGACCGGGCCCTTCGCCATCATCGTTCTGCCGCTCTTCGTGTGGCGCTGGCTCCGCGATCAAGAGGGCGAGGGCTTCGCCCCCATGCTCGTGGTGGCCGGCGCCGCGGCGTTGCAAGCGTGGTTCCTCCACGCGACCGGCCCGCGCTTCGCGCATCAGGACCAAGTGCTGCGCCTCTGGCCAAACATCGAGGTAATCGCTCGCCGGCTGATCGTGTGGCCGGTCCTCGGACGCGATATCGCGACCGGCCTGCCGTCAGTCGCCGTGGGCCTGCTCGGCGGGACCTTCATCACCGCCGCACTCGCCTGGGCGCTGCGGCCACATCCGCTGCGGCTGGCCCGCGCGCAAATCGCCGCCGCGTTCGCCCTGATGCTCGCGGCCGCGATCGCCCGGGCGCGCCCGGACACCTGGGACGGCGACAACCTCGATTTCGCCGACCGCTACTTTTTCCTGCCGCGCGTGCTGTTGGTCTGGCTGCTCGTGCTCGAGTTCGACGCCGTGCCCCGGCTCGTCGTGCTCGCCGCGCGCAGCGCCTGCCTGGCGATTGTCGTGGTGCATGCCGAGCGCTACATCACCCCTGCGCCGCCAGACTACAACTGGGCGGCCTACGCAGAATCCATCCGCCGCGGCACGCCGGCAAAGATCCCCACCCTGCCCGAAGGCTGGATCGTGGACTACCCCGGTCGGCCCGACCCAAGATGAACCTGTCGCCGCCGATCGCGACGCGCTCCGCCTGGCGCTGGGTGCCCGTGGCCGCCGCGCTGCTTGCGCTGCGCAAGCCGTGGGCCCTGCACACGCCGCAGCTTTGGGCCGAGGACGGCAGCATCTTTCTCCAGCAGGACGACGAGATCGGTTCGCGCGCGATCATCACGCCCTACAACGGCTACCTTCACCTGCTGCCGCGCCTCATCGCGTGGCTGGCGAGCCGCGCCGCCGACGTCGCGTGGTGGCCCGCAATCTACAACGGGCTCGCGTTTGCGATCACGGTCGGCGTGTTCGCGCGGCTGGCATCGGCGCGCATCGCGCTGCCGCACAAGCCCTGGCTCATGCTCGCGCTGCCGCTCACCGTGAGCAGCGCCGAGCCGATCATAAATGTGACCAACCTCCAGTCGGTCACACCGCTCTTCTTGCTGCTGCAACTTTTCGCCGCGCCGGCCGCCAACGCGGGGCAGCGCGCGGGCGATCTCACCCTGCTCGTGCTGGCGGGGCTCAACGGTCCGTTCGCCATCCTGTTCGCGCCGCTGTTCGCGTGGCGCGCATGGCGCAATCGGGGCGCCGACTCTGCGCTCGCCTGCGGTGCCATCGCCGCGTGCACCACCACGCAGGGCCTGCTCCTCGCCCGCGCCGGCGTGGCCCTGCATACGGCGAGCGAGCCGCTGAACCCGGACGGCTTCCTCGCCGTGGCGGGGGCGCGGCTGGTGAGCTGGCCGCTGTTTGGGCCGGCCGCGGTGCGGGGGTGGCCGGCGTCCGTCCACGCCGTGCTCGCGCTCGCAGTCGTCGGCGCGCTAGTCTGGCGGGCCGTGAACGCGACCCACGGGCGCGCCTGGCGGACGACGGTCGCGATCGTCTTCGCCCTACTGCTCACCGCCGGCCTCTCTCGCGCGCGCACGGATCTTTGGTCGGCGGCCGACATGGCCAACGGTGATCGCTACTTTTTCCTACCGCGCGTCCTGCTCTTGTGGCTGCTCGTGGCCGAGTGCTTCGCCCCCGAGCGCGCCGTCGCATGGTTGGCCCGCGGGCTCGGCGTGCTCGGCCTAACGCTCAACGCCCCGCACTGCATGCTGCCCGCCCCGCCCGACTACCGGTGGGCCGAGCACTGCGATCCGATTCGCCGGGGCGTGCGCGCCGACATCAAGACCCTCCCCGAGGGCTGGTGGATCGAATACCAGGGGCGGCCGCAGAAAAAGTGAGCCGCACCGCCCGGATTTTCCGCGTCATCTGGCTCCTCGGCGGCTGCGCGCTGCTGCTCGGGCTCGCCCGCGAGCCCATCCTCGGCCTGCTGCCGGCGCCGCGCGAGCTGCCGCGCCTCGATGGCGCGACGGGGCGGCCATGGGTGGACGACACGTTCGTGCGCGTGGGCGCCTACCAACAGATCGCCGCAGGCCGGCTGCCGCCACGTATCCAATCAGTAAGCTCGTGGCATGGCACCGACGCGTGGCAGGGCCGCGCGGAGAGCGCGTGGTTCAAGGCCTCGCGGTGGCTCATCCATGTCGGGGTGGCGGGTTACCCGCGCGTGGCGGGCTGCCGCGTCTGGGCGGAATTTCGCGACGCCGAGGGAAGAATCACAACCGTGGATTGCCCGCTCGTCGATCCCCGCGAGGAGTGGTCCGACTGGGAAATCTCCCGTCCGGCCGGCGCCGTCGCGGTGCGCATCGTGGCCGAGGATCGGACGTCGGAACAAACGGGGTGGGTCGCGTTTTCGCATCCGTTCCGCGCATGGCCCGGCGCGATCACGGCCGCGTGGCAGCATGCGCAGGTGTGGTGCACGCTGGCGCTCGCACTCACGCTCGTGTGGGGCCCCGGCTTGCTGTGGCTCGCGCGGCGCCGGCACGCGTCCGCGCTCGATGCGGCCGGGCTGATCGGCGCGGGTCCGCTGCTGCTCGCGGCGCTGGGTGTCCTGACGTGGGCGCTGGGCCCGTGGCTGCCACCGCGCGAAGTCGGCTTCGCCCTCGCGGCGCTGCTGTGGGCCGCAATCGGGTGGCGGGGGCGGCGGGGACATTTCACTCGACCGCTCGAAGGGGCGTTCGGGCGGACGCTCGCCGTCACCTCGCTCGTGGTCGTCGCGGTGGTGGCAAGGTCCTTCCACTCGGCGGGGCCCGAGGGGGAGCTGTTTCGCGGCACGGTGTCGCGCAACTTCGAGATGGCGGACCGGATCGACAGCCGGTTCAGCTTCTACACGGTGCAGGCCGCGGCGCAGCGGTGGGCGCCGCTCGCGGCGGAAACCGACCGGTTTTTCGCGCCCTGGAATTTCCTCAGCCGCGGGCCGCTGGCCGGCCTGGCCTCGATTCCAATCGTGCTGGCGACGGGCGGGCGACCGCCCGCGGAGCTGCCGGAGGCGCGCTGGACACCGTTCGACGCCGGCGGATTCGCCGCCTACCGGATCACGATGATCGTGCTCGGCAGCTCGGTGGTGATGGCCCTTTTCCAAATACTCGCCGCGCTGATCGGGTCGAGTTGGGCCGCGATCGGGGCGGGGCTGCTCGCGCTGTCGCCATTTGGCGCGCACGAGCTGATGTTCACGTGGCCCAAGTGGGCCGCGACCGCGTGGGTGGTCGTGAGCTTCGGGCTCGCGCATGCCAGGCGGCCCGGAGCCGGCGGGATCGCACTCGGCGTCGGGTTTCTTTTTCATCCGCTCGCCTTGCTGTGGGCGCCGTGGCTCGGCCTCTGGGCCGCGGGCCGCGCGGAAGAGCGAGTTTGGCAAAGGCTGCGCGCCGGCGCGACGTTGGCGCTCGGCGTGGCGGCGCTCGCCGCACCCTGGATGATCGCGGGGGCGCTCGCGCCGCGCAGCGAACTCACGCCTGTGGCTGGCCAGGGGAATTTCCTCGCCTACTTCGTCCGCGCCGATTGGCAGGCCGCCACGGGGGAGACCTGGTGGCGGACGCGCTGGATGAATTTCGCCAACACGTTCGTGCCGCTTCACGGCTATTTGGCGGACGCAAGCTTCAACCACCCCAAGCTCAACTCCGCCTATGAAGCCTCGGGCCGGCTCGTGAAATTCTCGCAGTTGTGGTGGAACTCGCTGCCGTTCGCGCTCGGCCTCGGACTTTGGCTCGCGAGCATGGCGAGTCTCGCGCGCGGACTCCGCGCGGCCCGTGCCGCCACCCTCTTGCTGGTGATCGGGCCCGCCTTGTTCGTCACCGCCTACTGGGGCATGGATCCGCTGGGATTGATGCGCGAGTGCGGCCACCCGCTGCTGGTCGCGCTGATCGGGGTGGTCTGTTTCATCGGGGCAACGCACGGCGGCACGGCGGCCAGGCTGCTGCGGAACCGGGCGTGGCCTTGGCTGCAACTCCCTGAGACGTGGCTGATGCTCTGGCTCACGACGCTGTTCAATCCGCGCCCGTGGGCGGCGGACTTCGCGCAACTGGACGTGGTGTGTTTCGCCATGTGCACCAGTGCGCTAATCGGGGCGGCGGTCATTTCGGCCGCCGGGCGAGCCGACGGTCCGTAGCGCCCATGCTTGCGCCCGCGTCTCCGCACCGGCTGACTTGCGCCCACTATTTCACCGCAAACGATGCCTGCCAAGACCCTCCTCGTCACCGGTTCGTCCGGCCTCATTGGCTCCGAAGTCTGCGCGTATTTCGCACGGGAGCAGAACGCATCCAGCCACGAGGAGTTGACCGCGCCGGCATCCCAGCGTGCAGGGACCAGCATTGCGGGCTGCACGCCCTGCCCAGCAATGGGCCGTCCACCGTCTTCAGAATTGCAAAAGGCATCCGCACCGGAAGCGAGCCCCCCGAGGGGGCCGTCGATTGACTACCAACGGGAGTCGCAGAACAACAGGCGCGCACGGTAGCGCCTCCGGGCGCCGCGCGAGCTTTGGCTTGAGCAGCGAGCCCACCGGGGCGAATTTCGATTTCCCATGAGCACGAGCGTCAAGGACCCGCATGAGCTGAGGGCCATCTACGAACGGCGCTTCAAGCCGGAACGCGTCCGCTACCGGCAGCGGCTCTGGGCAACACTTGTTCAGGATTTTTTCCAGCCGATGCTACCGCCGGGCGGCACCGTGCTCGATCTCGGCTGCGGCTACGGCGAGTTCATAAACCACGTGAGGGCTGGCCGCCGCTACGCGATGGACCTCAACGATAAGGCGTCCGAGCACCTCGACCCTTCTGTCTCGCTCATCCTGCAGGACTGCTCGCAGCGCTGGCAGCTGCCCGACGCCTCGCTCGACGCTGTGTTCACTAGCAATTTTTTCGAGCACCTTCCCGACAAGCTCGCGCTGAAGCTCACACTTCTCGAGGCGGCGCGGTGCCTAAAGCCAGGCGGCAAGCTCATCGCGCTCGGGCCCAACATCAAGTTAGTCCCGGGCGCATACTGGGACTTCTGGGATCACTTCCTCTGCCTCACGGAGCTGTCGCTCGGCGAGGCGCTGGAAAACAACGGCTACGTCGTGCGTCGCTCCGAGGCGCGCTTTCTCCCTTACACGACAATCAACCAACCGGCCTACCCGATGGCCTTCGTCAGGCTCTACCTGCGACTGCCGCTCCTCTGGCAGATTTTCGGACGGCAGTTCCTCGTCGTCGCTGAAAAACACTGATGCCATTTCCACATCCTCTGTCGCCGCTTCGAAATATGCCCGCCAAAACCCTCCTCGTCACCGGTTCGTCCGGCCTCATTGGCTCCGAAGTCTGCGCGTATTTCGCGCGGGAACTCGGCTACACGATCCACGGCGTGGACAACAACCAGCGCGCCGTCTTCTTCGGCCCGCAAGGCGACACCCGCTGGAACCAGCAGCGGCTCGCTTCGGAGCTGAAGGGCTTCGTCCACCACGAGCTCGACATCCGCGACCGCGCCGGCGTGCTCGCGCTCGTCGCCAAGGTGAAACCCAGTGTGATCGTGCACACCGCGGCGCAGCCGAGCCATGATCGCGCGGCGGCGATTCCCTTCGACGACTTCGACACCAACGCCGTCGGCACGCTCAACCTCCTCGAGGCCGCGCGGCAGGCGTGCCCGGAGTCGCCATTTGTGCACATGAGCACGAACAAGGTCTATGGCGACGCCCCGAACGCAATCGCGCTCAAGGAGCTGCCCACGCGCTGGGACTACGCCGATCCCGCCTACGCGCACGGCATCGCGGAGACGTTCACCATCGACCAGTCGAAGCACTCGCTGTTCGGCGCGAGCAAGGTCGCCGCCGACGTGATGGTGCAGGAATACGGCCGCTACTTCGGGATGCCCACGTGCGCGCTCCGCGGCGGCTGCCTCACGGGACCCAACCACAGCGGCGTCGAGCTGCACGGCTTCCTCAGCTACCTCGTGAAATGCAACCTCGAGGGGAAGGAATACCGCGTCTTCGGCTACAAGGGAAAGCAGGTGCGCGACAACATCCACTCGCTCGACGTCGCGCGCTTCATGGCGGCCTTCGTCGCCGCACCACGTGCCGGCGAAGTCTACAACCTCGGCGGCGGCAAGGCCAACAGCACTTCGATTCTCGAGGCTTTCAAAATCGCCGAGAAATTCTCCGGCAAGGCGCAGGTCTTCACCTACGTCGACCAAAACCGCGCCGGCGACCACATCTGCTACTACAGCGACCTGCGCAAGATGCGCACCCACTTCCCGTCGTGGGACATCACGCAGTCGCTCGAGGAGACGATCCGCCAGATCGTGGAGGCGTGGAAAAAGCGCCACGCCGCGTAGCCCGCCGCGCGGTTTTCTTCGTTCCTTTCGGCGGCTTCGTGTGTTTCGTGGCCGGCCACAGCCATGTCCGACTTCAAGCACTTCTTCGGCACCGCGCCCTCCGACCAAAACGCGCTCGACCTCTTCGCGGGCGAGTGGTCCTCGTCGCCGCCGGCGGCCCGGCCCGACCTGAAAGCCGGGGCGACCGGGCTCTTCGACGATCCGCGGATCACGTGGGCGCACCACCGGCTGATCGAGATGGGCCTCCCCGACGGCGTGATCGGCCGCGACGTGCTTGAGCTCGGCCCGCTCGAGGGCGGCCACACCTACCTCCTCGACAAGCTCGGCGCCAAATCGATCACCGCGGTCGAGGCCAACGCCCGCGCCTACCTGAAATGTCTCATCGCCAAGGAGACCTTTGGGATGCCGCGCGCGCGATTCCTGCTCGGCGACTGCCTGGAGTTCCTGAAGCAAACGGATCGGCGCTTCGAAGTCGGGATCGCCTGCGGCATCCTTTACCATCTCACCAATCCCGTCGAGTTGCTCGAACTGCTCGCGCGCCGCTGCGACGCGATTTTCCTCTGGACGGTTTTCTACGATCCCGAGTTCGTCGCGAAGAACCCGGTGCCCGGCGCGAAGTTCACGGACGTGCTGCCGATGGAAACGGCGGGATTCAAGCACACCGTCCATCGGTTCAACTACGGGCCGTCGCTCGACTGGAAGGGCTTCTGCGGCGGCGGTGAGGTGTATAGCTACTGGATGGAGAAGCCCGAAATCCTCGGCGCGCTGCGGCAGTTCGGCTTCACGGATTTCCGCACCGAGGAGCACCCCAACATCCACGGCAGCGCGCTCCTCGTGGCGGCGCGCAAGGCTTAGCCGGGCCTCAAGTCTCAGGCAAATTTGACGTAGCCTAAGGGTTGAGACAGCGTCTAGCCTTGCGCCCGACCATGAAGCCCATCCGTTGCGCCCTGCTCGTCCCGCTCGCGTTGGCGGCGGTGGAGCTGGCTGCGCAGAGCGGCAACCCGTTGCCCAAGGTCTCGCCGTTCGGCTCCGCCGCGGGCCCGGCGGCCGCCGCGGCGACTGCCCCCGAGGCGATCGAGTTTTGGGGCGTCACGTCGATCGGGAAACAGACCGATCTGATTTTCCGCAACAAGACCGCCAAGAAATCCTCGTGGATCGCCAAGGGCGAAACCAAGGACGGCATCACGGTGCTGAACTACGACGCGGAGAAGGAGCAGGCGGTCGTGAGAATCGACGGCGTGCAAAAGGTGCTCTCGCTGAAAAAGGCGACGACGTCGGTGAATGTCGCCGGCATGACCCCGCTGCCGGCTGGCTTCAACGTGCCCGCGGCTACGCCGGCCATCGCCTCCGCGCCACCGCCGGCCAGCGTCCCGGCCCCGAGCACCACGCCACCCGCGCCGCAAACGGAAATCCAGCGGCAGGAGACAGAGGCGCGGATGCTTGTCAGCGATCTCCTCGAGATCGGGATGGCGCAGCGCAAGGCTTACGAGGAGGCGCAGCGCAAGGCCGCTGAGGCCGCCGTGTCAGCGCCCGTGGCGGAGACCCCGGCGAAGCAGCCCTAGCAGCGCCGGATTCCGCCGGTCCGGCCGCGGCCGCGCCCCTAGGCCGGTTTCCGCCCCCAGCCGTAGACCCAGAAATTCAGCCGGCCCGCGACGCGCACATCCGCGAAGCCCGCGTGCCGGAGAAACGCCTCGATTTCGGGCTGCGTCGACGCCTTGGAGATCTGCGCGGGTCGCTCGCGCGGCTTGAAATTTTTCCGGCTTTCCTCGAACACCGTCCAGCCCACCGGCGACGCTAGGTCGACGTTGTCGCAGTAGAAACGACCACCGGGCTTGAGCACGCGCATGGCCTCGAGGACGTAGTTGTAGCGATCCCATTCCTCGAGGTGCATGAACACCACCGTCGTGTAGACGACATCGATCGAGTTGTCCGCGATGGGCTGGAGATCGTAGCCGGAGATTTCCTGCAGGCGGATGTTGGGCAGGCCCAGCAGGCGGCGGCCGGCGAGCCGCAGCATGTTGGCCGACACGTCGCAACCGACCCACTCCTTCACGAAGGGCGAGAGCACCCGCCCCACGCGGCCCACGCCGCAGCCGATTTCGAGGAAAGTGTCCTCGGGCCGCACGCCCACGGTGTCGCGCAGGATGTCGATCGTGTCCTCGGCGTCGGCGTGAAACTTGTCCTCGTCCGTGTAGCCGGAGACGACCAGATAGGCGTCCTGCTTGGAGCCCGAGAGGGAGTTCCAGACGGATTTGTAGTCGCCGCGCAGCTGGCTCATCGCACGGAAGTGAAACGGAAGGTCCGGGCGAAAGGGAAGGGTTAAGATCGGACGCCGGCCGGCTGAAGTTTCCCCTTCCCTCTCGCTCTCCCTTTCACTTTCACTCCCTGCCGATGCGCATCCTGATTTCCGGCGTCTGCGGCTTTGTGGGCACCACGCTGGCGCGCGCCTTCGCGGAATCCGGCGCGCGCCACGAGCTGCTTGGCTTCGACAATTTTATCCGGCCCGGCAGCGAGACCAATCGCGCCGAGCTCAGGCGAATCGGCACGAGGCTTTTTCACGGCGACCTCCGCGCCGCGAGTGATCTCGAGACACTGCCCAAGGTGGACTGGGTGATCGACGCGGCGGCGAATCCGAGCGTGCTCGCGGGTGTGGATGGTCGCACGAGCTCGCGGCAACTCGTGGAGCACAACCTCGGCGGCACGGTCAACATGCTGGAGTTTTGCAAGCAGCACCGCGCGGGTTTCACGCTGTTGAGCACAAGCCGGGTCTACGCGATCGCCCCGCTAGCGGCTCTGCCCGTCGAAGTTAACGACCACGCCTTTCGCCTCCCGGTTTCGGTCTCAGGATTGCCAGCGGGTCTCAGCGCCGCCGGCGTGGGCGAATCGTTTTCGACCCAAGCCCCCGTTTCCCTCTACGGTGCAACCAAGCTCGCGAGCGAGGCACTCGCGCTCGAATACGGCGAGACCTTTGGCCTGCCCGTTTTCGTGAACCGCTGCGGCGTGCTCGCCGGCGCGGGCCAGTTCGGCCGCGCCGACCAGGGCATCTTCGCCTACTGGATCAACGCGTGGCTGCGGCAGCGCCCGCTCAAATACATCGGGTTCGGCGGCCACGGCCACCAAGTGCGCGACTGCCTGCACCCGCGCGACCTGCTGCCGGCTTTGGAAAAGCAACTCGCCGCGCCCGCGCTGGCCGCGGCGGACCGCACTGTGAATTTTTCCGGCGGAGCGGACTCGGCGATGTCGTTGCGCCAGCTCAGCGACTGGTGCGCCGCGAACGTCGGCGCGCACAGCGTGAGCGCCGACTCGACACCGCGGCCCTTCGACATCCCGTGGATGGTGCTCGATTCCGCCAAGGCCGCGCGCCTCTGGTCGTGGCGCCCGTCCACCCGCGCCCCGGAAATACTCGCCGAGATCGCGGCGCACGCGCGAGCGCACCCGCAATGGCTGGAAGTGTCCTCCCCGTTTTGAAGCCAGGTATCGCATCACCCGCACCCGCGGAGCCGCTGTCCCTCTTCTCCGTCGTCATCCCCGCGCGCGACGAAGAGGAGTCGCTGCCGGGAACACTGCAGGAAATCCACGACGCTTTCACTGCCGCGGGCATTCCGCACGAGCTGGTGGTCGTGGACGACGGCAGCAAGGATCGCACGTGGGCCGCCCTCCAGGAGCTGAAGCAAAAGTTTCCCAGCCTTGCCCCCACGCAAAATGCCAGCGGCGCGCACGGCTTCGGGCGCGCGATAATTTGGGGCCTCGACCACAGCCGCGGCGACGCAGTCGTGATCATGATGGCGGACGCGTCGGACTCGGCGTCCGACGCCGTGAAATACTGGCACCTCCTCAATCAAGGGCACGACTGCGCGTTCGGCAGCCGTTTCATGAGGGGCTCGCAGGTAATCGACTACCCACGCGTGAAGCTGTTCGTGAACCGCATCGCGAACTTCCTCGTGCGCATCGGCTTTGGCATCCCGCTCAACGACACCACCAACGCCTTCAAGGCCTACCGTCGCACCGTGATCGACGGCTGCCGGCCCCTGCTCGCGCCGCACTTTAACCTGACCGTCGAACTCCCGCTCAAGGCGATCGTGCGGGGTTACAATTTCGCCATCACCCCTATTTCCTGGCGCAACCGGAAATTCGGCGTCGCCAAGCTCAAGATCAAGGAAATGGGGAGCCGCTACTTCTTCATCTGCGCCTATGTGTGGCTGGAAAAATACTTCAGCCGGGGCGACTACCGGCGGAAATGACCGCCACCGTTTTGTCGCCGAGCTTTTCATTGGCATCGGGCGCAGAATTGGTATGAAATTGGCACTTCAGTCTATTACACGACCTCTCCTTCACCGTCAGAACCGACCCGTTCCCACACCATGAAATTGACCCTCATATCCTTGGCCCGCGCGCTCGCGATCTGCGTCGCGCTCGTCTTCGCGCCCGGCGCCTTTGCCCAAGGCGTCGTCTCCTCCGGCCTCACGGGCCTGGTGCGCGACAACGCTAGCAAGCCCGTCGCGGGTGCCACGCTCACCGTCACCCACCTCCCGACCGGCACCAGCTACACGTCCACGACCGGTGAGACCGGCCGCTACTACTTCCGCGGCCTCATCGTCGGCGGACCCTACACGCTCGTGGCCAACGCGCCGGGCAAGAAACCAGCCGAGACCACCGAAATTGTCACCGAACTCGGGCAGGACGTGGACATCAACGTCACCCTCGTCCCGGCCGAGGTTGTCGTCATGGAAAAATTCACCGTCGCGGGCACCACCACCGACCTCGATTCGACCGCCGTGGGCGCCGCCTCGCTGCTCACGCGCGAGCGCCTGCTCGCTCAGCCCACGGCGCAGCGCTCGTTTGCCGACATGGCCCGCACCAACTCCGCCGTCACACTCCGCAACGTCTTCGGTGACCGCCAGGAGGCGATGCTGACGGCCGTCGGTCAGAACAACCGGTTCAACTCCATCACGCTCGACGGCGCGCGCATCAACGATCAATTCGGCCTCAACGCCTCAGGTCTCCAGTCATTCTTCAACCCGCTTTCGCTCGAGACCGCCGAACAGGTCGCCATCTCCGTCTCGCCCTACGACGTGCGGCTCAGCGGCTTCACCGGCGCCTCCGTCAACGTCGTCACCCGTTCTGGCACCAATACCTTCCGCGGCTCGGTCTACGGCTACTACACGGATCAAAAATACGCCGATGCCGACGTAATCGGCGCCTTCGCGGGCAAGCGGCCCCTCGACAAGCGCGAGACCTGGGGCGCCACGCTCGGCGGACCCATCTGGAAGAACAAGATCTTCTTCTTCGGCAACTACGAGAAATTCGACCGCACGCAGGCGGCCGCCGAGCCCACGATGGTGCCCGATGCCGCGTCGCTCACCGCAATCACCAACGCCTTCGCGGCCATCCGCACCGCCTCGGGCAAGACCTTTGACATCGGCTCCTTTGGCGGCGCCAGCTCCCTCGCCACCGAGGAGGAAAAGAAGCTCTACAAGATCGACTGGAACCTCACCAAGGACCACCGCCTCTCCGTCCGCTACAACGAGACCGTCGGCTCGCTGCCGCAGTTCGGCCGCTCCAACAGCATCGGCGGCACCTTCAGCGGAATCGTCGGCGCCGCCGGCCCCGTCGCCACGCGCGGCACGGCGCTCACCTCGAATTTCTACTCCCAAATCCGTTCCGAAGACGTCTGGGCCGCCACGCTCAACAGCCAGTGGAGCCAGTCCATCAAGAGCGAGTTCAAGTGGTCCAAGACCGCCTACGAGCAGCTCACCGCCTCGCCTGTCGTGTTCCCCGAAGTGCGCGTCTTCGGCACCAGCGGCACGGGCTCGGATGGCCGTCCCGTCGCGGGCACAGGCGTTGTTGTGCTCGGCACCGAGCAGTTCCGCCACGGCAACATCATCCGCGTGAAGACCGAGAGCTACAGCGGCAACGCCGACTACTTCTGGAAAAACTTCACCTTCACCGGCGGCTTCGACCGCGAGGAGAGCAAATTCTTCAACCTCTTCCGCCAATCGTCGTATGGTGTCTTCGACTACGCCAGCCTCGCCGATCTTGCGGCCGACCGCCCCGCGAGCTACTCGCGCGCCCTCTACGTCAACGGCACCCCGGCCGCCGACATCTCGGATTTCTCGATCACGGGCCTCTTCGGCCAGGCCAAGTGGGACGTGAGCCAGAACCTCAGCCTCACCGCCGGCGCCCGCTTTGACTTTGTCGAATCCGGCACGCGCCCGCCGGTGAACCAGAATTTCGTGAACACCTTCGGCCTCCGCAACGACGGCAACGTGGACGGCACCAAGATCGTCTCGCCGCGCGTCGGCTTCAACTGGTCGGCGGACGACGCCCGCACCATGCAGGTCCGCGGTGGCTTCGGCTACTTCACCGGCCGCGCCCCGTGGGTCTTCATCTCGAACGCCTACGGCAACACCGGCGTCGGGCGCTTCAACCAGCTCGCCACCGGCGCCGCCGCCCCGCAGCTCGCCTCCTACCTGCGCAACAGCTTCGATTTCGCCAATCCCATCGGCTCGTCCGCCGTCGATCTCGACCCCAACGCCCGGCGCGAGATCAACCTGCTCCAAGACGGCCTCAAGCTCCCCGCCGTCTGGCGCGGCAACCTCGCCGCCGAGCGCAAGCTGCCCTTCCTGGACACCGTGCTCAGCGCCGAAGTCATCCACACCATCAGCGACAAGGCGCTGTTCGCCGACAACTTGAACATCCGGCCGCTCGCCGTCACGGCGACGAGCGGCCCCGCGGTCGGCCTCGACGGCCGCCCGCGCTACAACGGCGGCGCCGCCTCCGCGGGCGCCCGGAGCACGGCCTTCACCAATGTCATTCGCACGCGCAACATCAGCGAGGGCTCGAGCACCTACGTGTCGGTCGCGCTGAACCGGGCCATGAAGAACAACTGGTCCTATAACCTCACCTACACGCGCGGCCGCTCGCGCGAGGCGCAGGCGTTCGGCCAGACCGTCGGCGTCAACGCCTGGGACCGCAATGCCGCATTTGATCCCAACGCCATCGAGGTGGAGCGCTCGGACTTCGAGGTGCGTGACCGCATCCAGCTCAGCCTGGCCAAGCGCTTCGAGTTCAAGAAGGGCTGGCGCACCACCGCCTCGCTCTACTACGAGGGCCATACCGGCAACCCCTATTCCTACGTCTACGCCAACGACATCAACGGCGACGGTGTGGCCGCCAACGACCTCGCCTACGTCCCCACCGGCCCGGCCGATCCCAAGATCTCGCTCGCCGGCATGAACGCCGCCCAGCAGGCCGGCTACTTTGCTTTCCTCCAAAGCAGCGGCCTCTCCAAGTTCGCCGGCACCTACGCCCCGCGCAATTCCTTCGTGCAACCTTGGATCAATCAACTCGACCTGCGCCTCACGCAAAAACTGCCGATCTACCAGCCCGTCGAGGTCGAGCTGTTCTTCGACTTCATCAATTTCGGCTACTGGCTCAGCCGGAAAACATTCGGCTACACCGAGCTGCTCACGACCCAGAGCAACGCGGTGTTCTACCGCCGCACGATGGGCGCCGCCACCTACAACGCCCAGGGCCAGATCGTCCCCACCTACACCGCTGATCCGGCAAACTGGACGATCGACAACATCGCCAGCCGCTGGCGCGTGCAGTTCGGCGCCACGGTGCGCTTCTGATGAGCCGCGTCATTGCCGCGTAGTTTCGACCGCCAGCCCTGCCAGGGGCTGGCGGTTTTCTTTTGGCCAAGTGTCTCGTAGAAGCCGCCTCGGAAAAACCCTTGTTCACCCGCCCCGCGTGCGTTTCCCTTCCCGCTTTCCATGATCTACCTGCTCGGAGGCTCCGGCTACGTCGGCCAAGCATATCAGGCCTTGCTCACACGGAAGGGCATTCCATTCCGTAATCTGCGCCGGGCCGATCTCGACTACACGAACGGCGACTCGCTCCGCGCCGCGCTCCTGCGCGACAAGCCCGCGTTCCTCATCAACGCCGCCGGCTACACCGGCAAGCCCAACGTCGATGCCTGCGAGCTGCACAAGCACGCCTGCCTTTTCGGCAACGCCGTCCTCCCCGGCATCATCGCCGATGCCTGCGCCGCCGCCGGCGTGCCGTGGGGCCATGTCTCCTCGGGCTGCATCTTCACCGGCTCGCGGCCCGATGGCGGCGGCTTCACCGAGGCCGACACCCCCAACTTCACTTTCCGCACGAACAATTGCTCCTTTTACAGCGGCACCAAGGCGCTCGGCGAGGAAGTGCTCGCCGGCAAGCCCGACCTCTACGTCTGGCGCCTGCGCATCCCGTTCGACCAGGTCGAAAATCCGCGCAACTATCTCACCAAGCTCATCCGCTACCCACGCCTGCTTGCCGCGACCAATTCCGTCTCACAGCTCGAGGAATTCGTGACGGCCACGTTCGCCTGCTGGGAAAAACGCGTGCCCTTCGGCCTCTACAACGTCACCAACCCCGGCCAGGTCACGACGCACGAGGTCGTGGAGGCCATCAAGAAGAGCGGCGTCGCGAAAAAGGAGTTCTCGTTTTTCAAGGACGAGACCGAGTTCATGCACCTCGCCGCCAAGACCCCGCGCTCCAACTGCACGATGGACTCTTCCAAGCTAGCCAGCGTCGGCATCAAGATGACCGAGGTCCACGAGGCCATCGCCCGCGACCTCGCCCGCTGGCAGCGCGCCGCCTGATATCCGCATGAAC
>JAEUHB010000405.1 GCA_016794665.1 Opitutaceae bacterium | reverse complement strand
TTACCCCGACGTCGCGGGCCGCGCCGCCACCGGCCAGTTCATCAACCGCCGGTTCTACACGCCCTCGTGGGGCGTCGGCGCCTCGGGCACCTATTTCAACAACCACCTCTACACGATGGTCGGCTACCGCCGCGACCACTTTAACATGAACACCACGCGCGGCATGCTGCGCGCGCAGAAGGACTGGCAGCTCGACTACATCGACTCGTTCAACACCCCGGCCCTGCAGTTCGTGCAATACAAGGTCGATGGCGCCAACTATGGCGGGGTCTTCCGCCTGAATGACACGTTCGCCATCGGCGCCAACTACGCACAGTCGTTCCGCATCTCGGTCGGCCAGGGCGCGGCGACCTTCAACTCCGGCGAACTCTCCAGCATCCCCGTGGGTGAGGGCACCGATCTCTCCGCGCGCTTCAGCCTGTTTCCCGACGCCGGCGGTCGTCCCCGGCTCGAGCTCAACTTTGTCCGCTACAAAAATTTCACGCCCAATGCCCGGTATGCCGTCCCAGGCGTGACCCAACTCCTCCGCGACGAACTCATCGCGATTTTCCCCAACACCTTTGATGTCACCGCGACCGGCGACTACCAGACGACGCTCACGCGCGGCAACGAGCTGCAGGCGATCGCCAACCTCACGCGCAACTGGCGGCTCTCCGCCTCCTACGCGACCAACAAGGTCGTGAACACCGACCGCGCGCCGATCCTGAAATCATTCCGCGATGACGCGAAGGCGCAGAACCGCCCCACGCCCGTCCTCAACGACCTGCTGGCCACAATTCCCGAAGGTCTGCCCAATCCCGGCTACACCAAGGCGCGCGGGAATCTCTTCATGCGCTACCAATTCACGCAGGAGGCGCTGCGGGGCCTCGCCATCGGCGGCGGCGGCAACTGGCGCCTGCGCACCTACCGTGGCACCGTGGCGATCGCGGCCGCCAACGCGACCCCCACCGATCTCTACTCGCCGGCCTATACCATCTACACCGCCTACCTGAGCTACACGCGGAAGATCTACAACCGCAACACGGTCTTCCAGCTCAACGTCGACAACGTGTTCGACAAGGAATACTACCGTTCCGCCGCGGTCGGCAGCGGCTCATGGGGCGACCCGCGCTCGTTCCGCTTCTCGATGTCGACCGAGCTCTGAGCGCCGGCGGCGCAAGGCGCGCTTTACGCGCGCCCCCGCGACGTTAGACGGGCTGCGTGCCGCTGCTCCTCCTCGTCTCGCTGCTCTGGGCGTTTTCGTTCGGACTGATCAAGTCGCTGTCCGGCGTCGACGCCGCGTTTCTCTCCGCCGCGAGGCTCGCGCTGGCACTGCTGGTCTTCCTGCCGTTCCTGCGCCTGCGCGGGCTCGCGCCACGCACCGCGCTCGCGCTCACCGGCATCGGCGCGGTGCAGTTCGGCCTCATGTATCTCGCCTACAACGAGAGCTTTCGCTTTCTCGCGGCGCACGAGGTGGCGCTCCTCACGCTCACGACGCCAATCTTCGTGACGCTGCTCGCGGACGCCTTTGACCGCACGCTGCGGCTCCGCGCCTTGGGTGCGGCTCTGCTCGCCGTGCTCGGCGGCGCCGCCATCGTGGTAAAGTCCGCCCCCACCGTGGGCGCCACGAGCGGCCTGATCCTGATCCAGCTCTCCAATCTCGCGTTCGCCCTTGGCCAAGTGCTCTACCGCCGGCTGCGCGCACGCGAGCCCGCCCTGCGCGACCGCGACGTCTTCGGCCTGCTGTGCGCGGGCGGCTTCGTCGTCGCGCTCGCCGCCACCCTTCCGCGCGACATCTCGGTCGACCTAAACACCCGCCAGTTGCTCGTGATTCTCTACCTCGGCGTGATCGCCTCCGGCCTCGGATTCTTCCTGTGGAACCTTGGCGCCACGCGCGTGCGCGCCGGCACCCTCGCTGTGCTGAACAACGCGAAGATTCCCCTCGCCGTCGCCGTCTCGCTGATCGTCTTCGGTGAGCGCGCGGACCTGCCCCGCCTGCTCCTCGGCGGCGGCTTGATGGGAATCGCGGTCTGGCTGGCGGAACGCCGGGGCGCCGCGTAGCAGCTCACGCCGCGGCGCGTTGCTCTGCGATCGCGAGCCGCAGCGTAACCCAGAACGTCGAGCCTTCCCCCGGGGCGCTCACGACGCCGATCTCGCCGCCCATCATCTCCGCGAGGCGCCGCGAGATGGCGAGGCCGAGGCCCG
>JAEUHB010000271.1 GCA_016794665.1 Opitutaceae bacterium | reverse complement strand
AGACCGAGTTCCTGAGCCTCGCGCACGCGCGGGACGTCATCGAGGCGTTCCGCGACGACTAAAACGAAACCCGCCCGCACAGCGCGCTCGCCGGCCTGACGCCGAACGCGTTCGCCGCCCAAATCGCGCGGGCCCCCATGGGGGCCCCTGTGGACCGGCCAAACCCTCCACTTGCCGTCCCACCCTCAGCCTGTAATCCAACCTCAACCAATCCGCTCCTCTCGTTCTAGCCCTCCAGCTTCGGGGGGCAGGTCACTGCTTCCCCTGCAAAGCCGGGAGAATTTCCGCGCGTCACGGACACCAAAACGGACACCAAAAGTGATTCGCGAGTAGTGAAAGAGTTTTCGTCGATTTTGCTTGGTTACCTATGAAAAGGGCCTATCCGTGAAGTGCTTACCCGGTGAAGTTCGGCCGATTCCGCCCCGCACCTCCAATTTTCCCGGCGGCTCAGCCCCGCTCGAAAATCCCGGTATGGACGATTAACCGGAAGATCACCCAGCCGATGAAGACCCCGATGCCGGCGTGCACGACCAGCGAGCGCCTGTTTTTCCGATCCCGGCACTCCATCACCGCGAGGGTGGCGCAGAGGCCACAGAGGATGAGTAGGAGCAGCGTGCGCACGGTGCGGGAAAGAGGGCGGCCGGCTAGGGCCGCAGGATTACTTTCATGTATTTCCCGCCATCCTTGGCGCTGAGTTTATCGAACCAGCCGGCTCCGTCGGCGAGCGGGGCGACGGCCTCGATCATGGGCTTCACGTTCACGTGGCCCTGCGCGATCAAGTCGAGACAGAGCGGGTATTCGCCGGCGCTGCCGCAGGTGCCGGTGATGGTGAGTTCCTTGGTGACGACGGCCTGCAGCGGGAAGTCCTGCGTCTTGGGCGAGAGGTTGCCGACGATCACGCAAGTGCCGCCACGGCGGAGCGAGGCGAGGGCGAGGTTGAGGGTGGGGGTGAAGCCGACGACCTCGAACGCGGTGTCGGCGCCCTTGCCGTCCGTGAGGCGCGCGATTTCGGCGGCGGCGTCGCCGCGGCCGGAATTGATCGTGTGGGTCGCGCCGAGCTTGGCGGCGAGGGCGAGGCGGTTGTCGGCGAGGTCGACGGCGATCACGTTTTTCGCGCCGGCCCAGCGGAGCACCTGGATGACGAGGAGGCCGATCATGCCGCTGCCGACGACGACGGCCGTCGAGTCCTTTGCGATCTTCGTGCGCTGCACGGCGTGGACGGCGATGGAAACAGGCTCGACCATCGCGGCCTGATCGTAGGGCAACGCGTCGGGCAGGCGGTAGAGAATGCGCTCCGGGATCGCGAGGCGTTCGGCGAAAGCGCCGTGCTGCTTGTAGTCCGCGGGCGAGACGCCGACGACGCGGCGGCTCTCGCAGAGGTTGACCTGCCCGGCGCGGCAGAAGCCGCACGTGCCGCAGTAGATCGTGGAGTCAAATGTGACACGGTCGCCGGCGCGCCACTTTTTCACCTGCGGGCCGGTGGCGACGATTTCGCCGCTGGCCTCGTGGCCCATGATGAGGGGCGGGTTGCGCCGGCCGCTGGAGCCGTCCCAGCCGTGGATGTCGCTGCCGCAGATGCCGCAGGCGTGGACTTGCACGACGACCTCGTCGGCGGCGGGGGCGGGCTCGGGGAAATCGACGAGCTCGAGCTTGGACGGGGCGGTGAGGAGGAGGGCCTTCATGCGGGAGGAGGGAGCGGAATCCCGGCCAACGAAGCCTGCCCGCGGGCGCCGCGGCAAGCGTGCTTTGCGGCCGAGCGGGAACTACGGCGTGGCTCCGCGCGCGCGCAGGCGGGCCTGCTGCGTCGCGGCCTCGGGAAAATCGGGCTGGAGGTGCAGGGCACGGGCATTTTGCCCGGCGGCCTCGCGGTCGCGCCCGGCGGCCTCCAGCGCGAGGGCGTAATGATGGCGGGCTTGCGCCCAGTCGGGTGCGAGCTGGAGCGCGCGCTCGTAGGCCTCGATCGCCTCGGGGAGGCGGGCGGTAGCCGCGAGGGCGCGGCCGAGGCCGGCCCAGGCGTGCAGCAGGGACGGGTCGAGTTGCACGGCCGCCTGGTAGCGCTCGACCGCCGAGGCGGGGCGGTTGAGCGCGAGCAGGGCGTCGCCGGATTTCCAATGCGCGGCGCCGTAACCGGGGCGCAGGCGCGCGGCGGTCTCGCAATGCGCAAGGCCCTCGGCGGGTCGGTGCAGGGCGAGGAGGGCGACGGCGGCGTTGAGGTGGGCGTCGACGTGCGCGGGGTCGTGACGCAAGGCCGTCTCGTAGTCGGAGAGCGCGCCGGTGGCGTCGCCCCTCTGCAGGCGCAGGTTGCCGCGGTTGTTGCGCGCATCGACGTGCGTGGGCACGAGGGCGAGGGCGGCATCGTAGGCGGCGAGGGCGGCGTCGGTGCGACCGAGCTGGGCATGCGCGCCCGCGAGGAGAAAGTGCGTGCCCGCGATCGGCCGCAGGCGGATCGTGGCCTCGAGGGCGACGACGGCGTCCATGACGCGCCCGGCTTGGAGCAGCGCGCTGCCGAGGTTGTGGCGGGCCTCCACGTAGTCGGGCTTGAGCGCGACGGCGCGCTCGTAGCTGGTGATGGCATCGGCGACGCGATTGCGCGCCAGCAGCGCGCCCGCCAGCTGGAAGTGGGCGCGGGGGTTGTCGGGCGTGCGGGCGACGTTGTCGGACCAAAGCGCGACATCGCTGCGGTAGAGGGTGTTTCGCCCCGCGGCGAGGCCGCCGAAGGCGAGAATCGCGATCGCCAGCGCGGGGCGGCAACGCGCGCCGAGCAGGGAGTGCGTCCCGAGAACGACCAGCAGCAGCGGGGCCGCGAGCGCGAGATACATCCGGTGCTCAAACATCGTGTCGAGCAAAGGCACCACGCTCGAGCTTGGGGCGAGCGTCACGAAAAACCACGCGCCCGGAAGCCCGAGCCGTGGCGCGCGCTTGAACGCGACGGCGGTCGCCGCCAGCAACCCCAGCACGAGCAGTCCGCACCCGACTGCCTGCGCGGCGCCCGGGAACGCCAGCGTGCCGCCATGGTCGATCGCGAGGGGGGAGGGCCACGCCGTGAGGCCGAGGTAGCGTGTGAGCGCGAGGGCCTGCGACCAGAGGTAGCCCCATGGGGTCACGCCGACCCCCAGCCCCGCGGTGCCCCCGCGGCCCGCCGTCGAGGCGATGAGCGCGCCGAGCAACACCCACGAGGCCGCCAGCGACGCGTAGTAGCCGGCCCGCGCCCGCAGCGCCCCCGCGAACGATCCGGCCACGAGGGCGCGGTCGAGGAGCAGCACCAGCACGGGCGCGGTGGCGGCGACCTCCTTGGTGGCGACGCCGAGAAGACACGCCGTGACTGAAACAAGGTGCCAGCCGAGAGGGCGGGCTGAGGTGCTCGCGCGCAGAAAAGCGTGGATGGTGAGCAATACGAGCAGGCCGCACAACGACTCCGCGCGCTGCACGACGTAGCTGACCGACTCCGTTTGCAGCGGGTGCAGGGTCCAGAGCAGGGCGGTGAAAAGAGCGACCGAATCCGCCCGCGTTGCTGTCGCGGGCGCGAGGGCCAGCGCGCGGCGCAGCAGGCTGAAGAGCGTCAGGCCCGCGGCGAAGTGAATCGCGAGGTTGGCGAGGTGGTAGCTCCACACATCGGTCCCGCTGACCGCATGGTTGAGCGCGAACGTGAGGTTGAGCAGCGGGCGGCGGCCCACGGTCGCGCCGTCGGCGTGCGGCGGCGACAGCACGGGGCCGAGCGGCCACAGCGATCGGATCGTGGGGTTGTCGGGAATCGACGTGAGATCGTCGAAGATGAACGGGCCGGACAGAGACGGCAGGTAGGCGAGCGTGGCCGTGACCGCGAGGAGCCAGAACGCAAGCGTGCCGGCGCGGTGGTCGCGGGCGGGCGCGGGGGCGGTGGCGTCCATCGCTGCGGGCAAGGCCGGGTAGTCAGCCGCGTCGCTTGTGCGCGAGCAGGGCCTTCATCACGCCGGAGAGATCGGCGGACTTGTCCAGGCCGCCGAAGGCATCGTGCGCCTGGCGGTAAAGCGCGTAGAGTTGATCGTAGGTTTTCCGATGCGCGGTGATCGGGCGGTAGGATCTTTTCCGCACGGACGTCATCGCCTGCTGGGCGGAGGGAAAGTCATGATGCGCGCCCGCGAGCACCGCGGCGCTGATGGCGCCGCCGAGGGCGCACGCCTGCGACGACGCCGAGACCTGCATGGTGCAGCCGGTGATGTCGGCGTAGATTTGCATGAGCAGCGGGTTCTTCTCCGCGATGCCTCCCGCGCACACGATGCGATCGGTGCGCACGCCATACTCGCGCAGCCGCTCGAGGATCGCGCGGGCGCCAAACGCCGTCGCCTCGATAAGCGCGCGGTAGATCTCGGCGGGCGTGGTGTAGAGCGTCTGGCCGAGCAGCAGCCCGGTGAGCAGCGGATCGCCGAGGAGGTTGCGGTTGCCGTTGTTCCAATCGAGCGCGAGCAGGCCGCTCTGGCCGGGCTTCAGTTTCGCGGCCTCGGCGGTGAAGGCCGCGTGCATCGCGCCGTCGCCGCGGCACACGACCTCGACCCACCACTTGAAAATGTCGCCCACGGCCGACTGCCCGGCCTCGATGCCGAAATGGCCCGGCAGGATCGCGCCGCGCACGATGCCGCTGATGCCCGGGATGTCGCGGACCTTCTTCTTCGCGGACACGACGCCGCAGTCGCAGGTCGAGGTGCCGATGACCTTGACGAGCACGCCTTCGGCGACGCCGCAGCCGATGGCGCCGTAGTGGACATCCATCTCGCCGATTGCGATCGGGATGCCGGCCGGGAGACCGAGCTTTTTCGCCCAGGCCGCGCCGAGCCGGCCGGCGGGCACGGTCGCGTCGTGCGCGCGCTCGTAGAGGCGGTCGCGCAGCGCGGCCAGCTTGGGGTCGAGGAGCGCGAGGAATTTCTTGTCGGGCAAGCCGCCCCAATCGTCGGCGTAGAGGGCCTTGTGGCCGGCCATGCACACGCCGCGGACGATCTTTTCCGGGGCATCGACCCCCGCGAGCACCGCGGGAATCCAGTCGGCCACCTCCACCCAGGAGTGCGCGGCGGCAAACACGTCGGGCGCGACCTTGAGGCAATGCCAGAGCTTGGCCCAAAACCACTCGGAAGAGTAGCTGCCGCCGCACTTGGCGAGAAAGTGCGGCCGGTGCTTCGTCGCGAGCGCCGTGATCTGCGCGGCCTCGCGCACGCTGGTGTGGTCTTTCCAGAGCCAACACTGGGCATTGAGGTTGCGCCGCCATTTCGCGTGCAGCGCGAGCGGCACGTTGCGCGCGTCGACGGGAATCGGGCTGGAGCCCGTGGTGTCGACGCCGATGCCGATGATTTTCTCCGCGGAGAAGCCCCGGCGCTTATTCGCCACGGCGAGCGCGCCGCGCACCGTCGCTTCCAGCCCGGTGAGATGATCGCCCGGGTGTTGGCGGGCGAGTTGGTGATCGCGCGGATCGAGCAGCACGCCTTGGTGGCCACTCGGATAGGGGAAGACAGCGGAGCCGAATTCCGCGCCGTCGGCACAGCGCACGATCAGCGCTCGGACGGAATTGGTGCCATAGTCGAGGCCGAGGGTAAACATGGAAGAGCCACCATGAGGCGGGTTGAGGCGTGCGGTTCGAGAAAATTATTGGGCGCCGCGGAGAAAGAGATTTTGAACCGCGGATTTCGCGGATGGCGCTGATAAAAGCACGGCATCGGGAATTCTCCGCGTCATCCGCGTCATCCGCCGTCAACGGGTTGAGGCAAAGCGGCCTTGAGCCGCGCGGAGTTTTCGCGTGGCGTGCATCACCTTGCTTTTCCCCACCATGAAGTTCCCCACCGTCTTCCTCGCGCTCGCCGTGTGCGCCCTCGCGGCGGCCCCGCGCCCCAACCTGATCGTGATCAACATCGACGACCTCGGCTATGCCGAGATCGGGCCGTTTGGCGGGCGCAACAAAACCCCCGAGCTCGACCGCATGGCGCGCGAGGGTCGCAAGCTCATGAGCCATTACGCCGCGCCCGTGTGCTCGCCGTCGCGCGCCGCGCTCATGACCGGCAGCTACCCGAAGCGCGCGCTGCCGATTCCGCACGTGCTCTTCCCCGGCGGCGCCGTCGGCTTGAATCCCGCCGAGCGCACGATCGCGGAGGTGTTGAAGGACGCCGGCTACGCGACCGCGATGGTCGGCAAATGGCACCTCGGCGATCAGCGGGCTTTCCTGCCGACGCAGCAGGGCTTCGAGACTTATTTCGGCCTGCCGTATTCCAACGACATGGGCCCCGTCGCCGATGGCATCAAAAGCAACCGCGGCGCACCGCTGCCGGTCCCGAAGGGCGACGCGGCGAAGAAGAAGACCGCACAGTCCAGCGAGGCGGGCATCGCGGGCAATGCGCAGCCGCCGCTCCCGCTGCTGGAAAACGACAAAGTCGTCGGCCGCGTGCGCGTCGAGGAGCACGTCCAGTTGACGCGCCGCTTCACCGAGCGCGCCGTCGCCTACGTGAAGACCCAGCGCGACCGCCCCTTCTTCCTCTACCTCGCGCACAACGCCGTGCACTTCCCGCTCTACCCGCGCGACGAGTTTCTCGGCAAATCCGGTAATGGCCTGCTCGGCGACTGGGTGCAGGAGGTCGATTGGAGCGTGGGCCAGGTGCTCGCCGCCGTGCGCGCCGCCGGGCTCGCGGAAAAGACGCTCGTGATTTTCACGTCCGACAACGGCGGCCCGCTCCAGCAAGGCGCCGTCAACGGCGCGCTCCGCGGCGGCAAGGCCTCGACGTGGGAGGGCGGCGTGCGCGTCGTCACGCTCGCGTGGTGGCCGGGCAAAGTCCCTGCCGGCACCGCGACCGACGCGATGACCTCAATGATGGACGTGCTCCCGACCTTCGCCGCGCTCGCCGGCGCCAAGCTCCCCGCCGACCGGAAGCTCGACGGCGTGGACGTGTGGCCCGTGCTCGCCGGCAATCCCGCGCAGCCGCCGCGCGACACCTTCCACTATTTCCGCGGCCTCACGCTCGAAGCCGTGCGCTCCGGCCCGTGGAAACTGCACCTCGCGAGCGGCGAACTCTACCAACTCGCCACCGACATCGGGGAGAAAAACAACCTCGCCGCCGCGCACCCCGACGAAGTGAAACGCCTCCGCGCCGTCGCCGAGACGATGCGCGGCGACCTCGGCCTCGAAGGCACCGGCCCAGGCTGCCGCCCGCTCGGCCGCGTGGAAAATCCGCAGCCCCTCATCGCCCTCGACGGCACGGTGCGGGCGGATGCGCTGGGGAAGGTGGCAAGACTGCCGTGAGCGCCTGCACAGTGAGCGGTCAATCCTCACTCAAAGTGAAGAGAACGGCCAACGTGCCCTCATAGCGGTTCGCGTTGCCGTCAATTTCGGTCAGCGAGAATCGACA
>JAEUHB010000246.1 GCA_016794665.1 Opitutaceae bacterium | reverse complement strand
TAGAGTCTTGCCCGAACGAGATTTTCAGGAGACGCCCATCGGCCAGCACGATGGGAAGTTCCGCAGGAGTCGAATCCCGCTGCGTGAAATACCGGGTGTCGGTGTCGAGGTCGTCGCGATATGTCCCGAATGAATGGTCACGCAAGCCGTCGGGATTAATGCGTGCGAGCGCTACCTCGTTGCGAAACGTGGTTCTCAGCGCGAACTCGCTGTAGGCCAAATACAGAACTAATCTCCCGTCCCGTTGCACGAGAAGAGAGAGGGGGGCACCCGTATCGGACGGCAAAAACGGGTAGTGGATCCCCGGTCCAGCTTTGAGTTGATTGACCAAAGTCGGGATGTCCAAGTCCGCGCCTGGGGCAAACGTTGGGTCAATGCTGCCGTCACGATTGAGCCGCGCGAGATTGCGCTGGGTGCGATTGCCAATCGAGAAGGTCATCCCATTGCCCGTCACGTAGAGACGGCCGTCCGCGAGCGGGACCACAGCGTCGGGTTTGCGCTCGCCGAGCGCCGGGCGAAACGCGGTGTCCACGAGGCCGGCCGGTTGCGCACCGAGCGAACCAACGGAAAGTGCCGCCACCACGAAAAGCGAAAGCTGGGATTTCATGGAGCGTGAGGAAGCTGCGGAGCGCAGCAATACGCCCCATATGCCACATGACAAGCGTCGCTGAGAAACCCGCTACTCGAACGCCATCCGCGAATTCGTCTTCAGATACACCGCAATCTCGGTGGCGAAGATCTCGCCGAACTCGGCGCGCTTCTTTTCGCCGAGGCCGGGGATGCCCTCCATCTCGGCGAGGGCGGTGGGGTAGTGGTGCGCCATCGCCCGGAGCGTGGCGTCGCCAAAGACGATGTAGGCGGGCACGCGGCGCTCGTCGGCGAGTTTTTTCCGCAGGCCGCGCAGGCGCTCGAACAGGATCTCGTCGCACGCGATGTCGCCCTCGCGGCGGGCGGGCGGGCGCGACTTGGCCTTGGGCAGGTCCATCGGCTTCGTCAGCGTGACGGGCTGGCGCGTGCGGAGGACGTTCATGCCCTCCTCGGTCAGCTCGAGCGTGGCGAACTCGCCGGACGCCACCGTGACATAGCCGAGGCGCGTCAATTCCCGGCCCACGGCGGCCCACGCGGAGCGACCGAGCTCCTGGCCGATGCCGTAGGTCGTGAGCCGGTCGTGGCCCCAGCGGCGGATTTTCTCCGTGTCGGCGCCGGTGAGGACCTCGGTGATGTGGTTCACGCCGACGCTGAAGCGGCTGTGCTGCGCGATGCGATAGATGCAGGAGAGAAATTTCTGCGCGACGATGGTGCCGTCGTAGGTCTCGCGGGGCTCGGCGCAGTTGTCGCACGCGCCGCAGTTATCGAGCGGGAACTTCTCGCCGAAATACTCGAGCAGCTCCGCGCGGCGGCAGCCGGCGCTCTCCGCGTAGTGCGTGATCTGGCGGAGCTGCGCGCGGGCGATCTGCTGCTCCTGCGGGTCGGTGATCTCGTCGAGGAAGTGCGTTTGCTTCGCGATGTCGCCGGCGCTGAAGAGGAGCAGGCAGTCGCCGGGCAAGCCATCGCGGCCCGCGCGGCCGGTTTCCTGATAGTAGCCCTCGATGTTCTTCGGCAGGTCGTGGTGGATGACCCAGCGGACGTTGGGCTTGTTGATGCCCATGCCGAAGGCGATCGTGGCGCAGATGATACGCGTGTCGTCGCGGAGAAACGCCTCCTGGTTGCGGGCGCGCTCGGTGGCGTCGAGGCCGGCGTGGTAGGGTTTGGCGGAGAAGCCGCGCCCGGCGAGCGATTCGGCGACGCGCTCCGCGGTGGCGCGGCTCGCGCAGTAGATGATGCCGCTCTCGGTTTCGCGCTTGCGCACGAAACCGATGATTTGCTTCAGCGGCTCGTCCTTGGGCGTGACGCGGTAGGTGAGGTTGGGGCGGTTGAAGCTGGCGACAAACACCTCGGGCTCGCGCAGCTTGAGGTGCGTGATGATGTCGGCGCGCACGCGCTCGGTCGCGGTGGCGGTGAGCGCCATCACGGGCACGCCGGGCAGCGCGGCGCGGAGCTTCGCGAGCTGGCGATACTCCGGGCGGAAATCGTGGCCCCACTCGGAGACGCAGTGCGCCTCGTCGATCGCGAGGCACGCGACGTTCCATTTCTTCAGGTTCTCGTCCCAGCCCTCGAGCATCAGGCGCTCGGGCGCCGCGTAGAGCAGGCGATAGTGGCCGCGGTGCAGGCCGCTGAGCCGCGAGCGCGCCTCGTCGGCGTCGAGGGTGGAATTGAGGAAGGTCGCCGCGACGCCGCTGGCCTGCATCGCGTCGACCTGGTCCTTCATCAGGGCGATCAGCGGCGAGACGACGACGGTGAGCCCGTCGCGCACCAGGGCGGGGAGCTGGAAACACAGCGACTTGCCGCCGCCGGTCGGCAGCAACGCGAACACGTCCTTGCCCGCGAGCGTCGCCTCGCAGATTTCGCGCTGGAGCGGGCGAAACGACGAGTAGCCGAACGTGGTCTTCAGTTGATGCAGGAGGGCGGGCACGGGGTGCGCAGCAGAAGGCCACGATTCGGCGGGCACGAGGATTTTTCGAGGTTGGCACCCGGGGTGGAGAGTGGGAAAGCGTGGCCATGCGCTTCCCCCGCTTTGCTCCCGTGCTGCTTGCGTCGGTCACGCCGCTCCTTGCCGCCACCGCGCTCCAGGAAAAGGTCCGCGCGTGGCGCGTCGCGCACGAGCGCGAGATCATCGGCGAGTTCCGTGACCTGCTCGCGATCCCGAACGTCGCGGTCGATCGCGCGAACATCCGGCGCAACGCCGACTTCATCGTCGCGATGATGAAGCGCCGTGGCATCGACGCGCGCCTGCTCGAGGTGGCCGCGCCCAACGTGAACCCCGTCGTCTTCGGCGAGGTGCGCGTGCCCGGCGCCACGCGCACGATCATGCTCTATGCGCATTTCGACGGCCAGCCGGTCAACCCCGCGCAGTGGGCGCCGGGCTGGGAGCCGTTTGCGCCCAAGTTCGCCACCGCGCCCGTCGAGCAGGGCGGAAAAATCATCGAGACGTGGAGGCTCGGCGACCCGGTCGATCCCGCGTGGCGGCTCACGGGACGCGGCGCCGCCGACGACAAGGCCGGCGTGATGGTGCTGCTCAACGCCTACTCCGCGCTCGTCGCGTCGGGCGCCGCGCCGACGGCGAACCTCAAGTTCTTCTTCGACGGCGAGGAGGAGATCGGCTCGCCCAATCTCCGCGCGGTCATCGCGGCGCACCGCGAGGCATTGGCGGCGGACCTGTGGCTGATCCTCGACGGGCCGTGCCATCCGTCGGGCCGCAAGCAGGTCGTGTTCGGCGTGCGCGGCGACGTGAACGTCCACCTCACGGCTTTCGGCCCCAAGCGCCCGCTCCACAGCGGCAACTACGGCAACTGGGCGCCCAACCCCTCGCAGCTCCTCGTCAACCTGCTCGCCTCGATGAAGGACGACACCGGCCGCGTGCTCGTGCCGGGATTCGCGGACGACGTGACGCCGCTCACCGCGGCCGAGCGCCGCGCCTTCGCCGCGATCCCGTCGATCGAGGGCGAGTTGCAACGCGAGCTCGGGCTCGCGCGGCCCGAGGTGCCCGGCCGCACGCTGTTCGAGGGCTTCGCGGTGCCCACGCTCAACATCAACGGCATCCAGGGCGCCAACGTCGGCGCGCAGGCCGCGAACGTCATCCCTACCACCGCGCGCGCGGTGCTCGATCTGCGGCTCGTCCCCGGCAACGACGCGAAACGGCAGGTCGCGAAGGTCGTCGCCCACATCAAGGCGCAGGGCTGGCACGTCCTCGATCGCGAACCGACGGACGCCGAGCGCGCGCAGCACGCGAAGCTCATCCGCGTCGAGACCCGCGGCGCGGGCACCAACGCCCAGCGCACGCCGCTCGACGCGCCGATCGCGCAGGCCGTCGTCGCCGCGGTGCAGTCGACGGTCGACTATCCTGTCGTGCAGCTCCCGACGCTCGGCGGCACGCTGCCGCTCATCGTGATCGAGGAGCTGCTCGGCCCGAAGCTGCTCACCGTCCCGGTCGTCAACGCGGACAACAACCAGCACGCCGAGAACGAAAACGTGAAGGTGCAGTTCCTCTGGGACGGCATCGAGACCTACGCGGCGCTGATGACGATGCGCTGAGCCTGGTGCCGCCCCGCGGGCATCAGCGTCCCCAGCTCTGGAGCGTGCGGATGTAGTTGGCCCGTTCGAAGGCGGAGGAGTTGCGGCAGCGACTTGTGTTCAACATGCCCCTGAACTGATCCAGATCCGCAAACGAGTGCTCACCCATCCACTGTTGGAGCCCTACGATCAGGCTGGAGATAGCTCGCGGGCCGTGGCGCAGCACCTCGGAGACGATTTGGATGGCGTGGGCGCCCGTGAGGATTGATTTCACGGCGTCGGCGGCGGTGTGGATGCCGCCCGTCGCGACCAAGGTGCCGCGCACGTGCGGCGACAGAATCGCCATCCACCGCAGGCGCAGCAGCAGCTCGCTCGACTCGGAAAGGCGCAGCTGCGACTGGACCTCGAGATCGTCGATGTTCACGTCGGGCTGGTAGAAACGGTTGAAAAGGACGAGCCCCCGCGCGCCCGCCAGCTCGAGCGCGACGGCGAGCTGCGCAATCGCGGTGTGAAACGGCGAGAGCTTCACGGAAACCGGGATCGCGACGGCGCCGGCGATTTGGCCGACGGCGGCAAGCATGGCCTCCTCCACCTCGTCGGCGGCGACGGTGACGTCGGTCACCACCCGGTAGAAGTTCACCTCAATCGCGTCCGCGCCGGCGTCGGCGAGGCGCCTGGCGTAGTCGCCCCAACCGCCGGCGTGGTGGCCGTTGAGCGACGCGATGATCGGGATGGCAAGGTGGGATTTGAGGTGCCGGAGCTGCCGCAGGTAGGCCTCTGGCGTAAATTGATAGGCGGCGTATTCGGGAAAGGCGTCCATCGCCACCGCGGAGGCATCGGGCGCCGGCGGTGCGACCGGGAGCGGCGCGGATTCAAACTGCTCGCCGAAAAGGGATCGCATCACGAGCGCGCCGGCGCCGGCATCCTGGAGGCGCTCGGCGAGCGCGGTGTCGTCGCAAAACGGCGAGGCGCCGACCACAAAGGGACTGCGCAGTTTCAAGCCGAGGTAATCGGTCGCGAGATTCATGGGTGGGGTTTGGGGTTGGCGCCGGGCCGGGGTCAGCGTGAGCCGCAGCTGCCGCCGCAGCCGCAGCTCGTGGGCTGGGGATTTGGCGGCGGAGCGGTGGCGACTCCCGCGCTCACGAGGTCGGCCAGCTCGCAGAGCGTGGCGTAATACTCTTCCTGCGAAATCCCGAGCACGGCGGAGCCAAAAATCTCGGCGTCTTCGGGCGAGGCGAAATCGCCGTAGTTCACGAGGACGAGCTGATAAAGCACGAGCGCCGGGATGTGCGCGGGCTGCGCCGCGAAGAACGGATGCACGTGCATCGTGAACCCGTCCTCGGGGTCGTCGCTGTTGGCCATCGGA
>JAEUHB010000236.1 GCA_016794665.1 Opitutaceae bacterium | reverse complement strand
GCCGCTCATTTCTTTTCCTCGCGGCGGAAGGGATACTTGAACTGCTCGAGGTAGCCGTGCGGCACGGGGTGTCCCTCGATGCCGTAGCCGGTGGGCCACTTGTCGGCCGGCATGTGGTGCGTGCCGAAGAGCCGATCGAGGATCGGGAAATGGATCGCGAAGTTCACGTCGATGGCCTCGCGCTCGATGCCGTGGTGCCAGTGGTGGAAGCGCGGCGTGACAAACAGCCGCTCCAAAAAAGGGAAACGCCAGCCGACATTCGCGTGGATGAAGGTCGAGTAGACGAAGACGAGGAAGATGTAGGCGTTCATCGCCGATGCGCTGAAGCCGAGCACATACATCGGGATGACCGTCGTGCAGCGCAGCACGATGACTTCGAGGAAGTGCATCCGCGCCCCCGCCATCCAGTCCATGCTGCGGGCGGAGTGGTGCACCGCGTGGAAGCGCCACAGCCACGGCACGCGGTGAAACGCGCGGTGCAGCCAGTATTGCACGAGGTCCGTCAGGAACATGATCGTGACGAACTGCACGACAAACGGCAGCGCCCCCACCCACGCGCGCAGGTCGGTCAGCGGCGCGAAGACGAGGATGGTTTTCGCGGGGATGAACGTGAGGAACGTGAGCATCTGCACCAGCATGCTGCTCACGAGGTAGTAGAAGAGATCCTCGCGCCACTCCTCGCGAAAAACCGCCTGCTCTCCGTTGCGCGGGAAAAATCGCTCCAGCGGGATGAAAAGGAAGCCCGTGAAGATCAGGCGCAGCACGAAGAAATCGAGGCCGAAGAAAATCGGCGTCGGATCGGGCACGAGCTGCTGGGCATCGGAACCGCCGATCAACGCGGCGAGCAGCGTGCTCGCGACCCCGATGGTGCCGAGCAGCCGGCGGCGGCGCAGCGCGAGGCTGATCGCCGAGAGCGCGAACGCCGCGAGCAGGATCCCGTGGATCACGAGCCGGAACCAACCGGTCGCGTGGAGTCGCTGGACCTCCGGGGTGGAGAAGGTGCCGGGCGCGCGCAGCGTGATGACGAGCAGCAGACCCGCGAGGCCGAGCATCAGCCCCAGCACGCCGCTGATCCAACCGGTGCCGAATTGACGCTGCGGTGCGGGCGCCTCGAGTTCCTGGCGCACCTGCTGACGAAGATCGTGGATCGAATTCACGGCCACGAAGCCATGCGGCAACGCCACGCCTCCGCGATCCTGAAATCGACCCAACGTCGCCCGGCGCCGCCGGGGGACTACGCGCAGTGCGCCCGGCGCGCACCCCGCGTGGTCACAGCGGACTCGCGGCAGTGGTGTTTTCAGCGACCGCGGCGGTGGGCAGGAAATTCAGCGCGAGGAAGCCGAGCGCCGAGCGGGCGTCGGCGTAGATCGCGCCAAACTCGCGCTGCAGCGGGTTGTCGGCCACGAGGGCGCCGGTGGAGGGAATCACGTTTTCCACGAGTCCGCGGGACGCGGTGGTGACGACCTTGGCGAGCAGCGCGGCCTCGTCCTCCCCCGTTTTCGCCGACGGTCCGCGAGCCGGATAGATCAGCGCCACGGCCACGACGGCTGCGAGCGTCGTCGCCGCGGCCCAGCCGAGGTGCGTTGGGCGGGCGGGCGGCGGCGCCGAGGCCGTGCGCACGGCGTTGAGCAGGCGTTGCTCAAAGCCCGTGGAGGGCGCGGGTGTCTCCGCCTTCTGCCAGGCCGGCGCCGCGCGGCGCAGGGCTTGGTCCAGCGCGGCGGCCGCGGCGAAATAGGCGCGGCAATCCGCGCAGGTCTCGAGGTGGCGGGCGCCGCCCCCGGCGGCGGCATGCCAGTGACGGACGACGCGGCAGACAAGGCGGGGCGAGGAGGAAGGTGCGGGGTTCATGGCGGGCATTCTCCTTTCAACAGGCGGTGGCGGGCACGATGGATGATGACCTTGACGTGAATTTGGGTGAGTTCGACCGCGCGCGCCAGATCGGCGATGGGCATTTCCTCGGCGAAGCGCAGCCAGAGGATCTCGAACTCGCGCGGCGTGAGGAGGCGGCGGGCTTTTTCCCAGAGCTGGTCGACGCGCTCCCGGTTCTCGGCCTGCCGCGCGGGCGAGGTGGTGTCACCGGCGACTTCCTCGGGCAGCTCCGCCCAGCGCGGGCCGTCGCGAAAATGATTCAGCGCCGTGCGGCGGGCGATGGTGATGAGCCAGTGGATCACGGGCCGGTCCGGGTCCACGCGGTCGATGTAGCGGAGGGCCTTGATGAACGTCTGCTGCGTGAGATCCTCGGCGTCCTCGCGGTGTCGCGTCATCTGATACAGGTAGGCGTAGACGCGGCCGTGATGCCGGCGCACCATCTCCTCCCGCGCCGGTTGATCGCCCGCGATGGCGGCCCGCAGGAGGGCGGGCTCGTCCGTGCACGCCGGGGCCGGCTCCGCGGGGGAACCGGCGTCCAAGGGCGGCGCGGGCGGGGCGGACGTCATTTTTTCTCCGGGGCGGCCGGACGCGGATCGCGGACGCTCACGGCGTAGGCGGCCTTGCCCTCGGGGTCGTTGGCGTAGGTGATTTTCAGCGCATAGACGCCGTCGGCGCCCGGGAACGAGAACCGCGCGGTCTGTGCGCCGCGGTTGTTGCCGGCCTGCATCATGTCTGAGCGGAAAACGAGGGGCGCGCCGCCCTGCGCCGGCGTGATCTCGACGCGCTGGTAGCGCACGCCCTTGCCGCCGTTGAGGCGCCAGCCGAGCGTGATCGTGGAGCCGTTCTTCAGCTCGACGTCCTCGATCGTGCGCGTGACGGACGAGTTGGCGGGATCGGAGTCGGGCGCGGTGGACGCGGTGGCGGTCCACTCGGCGAGGGTGCGGCCGGTGACGATCGGCGCGGGCGGGGCCGGCGTGCGGGCGGCGGGCTTTTCCATGCTCGCGCGCACGCTTTGCGCCATCGCGGCGAGCCGGGCGCTGGAGTAGGCGAGGTCGAGCTTCACCAAATCGCCGGTGCGCGTCACGGAGGTGGAGTTGATGAACTCGGCGAGCTGCTTGTCGGTCGTCTCGGCGAGGGAGAGCGCGGCGACCATGCCCTGGAGGATCTTGGCGAGCTTGTCGGCGTTGGCGCCGGAGGAGGCGAGGAGCTCGGCGCGGGCAAAGGTGTTTTCGCCGCGCTCGCCGAGCGCGAGCGAGCCGGCGCTGGCGAGGCGGAGCATGCGTGTCTGCGGGGCGTTCTCAGGGAAGACGTTGTCCGCCGGCACGACCGAGGCGGTGAAAAGGTGCGCGCCCTCCGCGTTGGCGACAAAACGGCCGAGCGGGGAGCCGGGGGCCTTGGCGAGCGACGGCGCGGCGCCGCGCATCACCTCCTGCGCCTTGAGCAGCTGCGCCTTGGACTTGCCGACGATGATCACGGGCTCGGGCGGAAAAACGATGATGACCTGGATCTGGTCCGCCGGCTGGCCCTTCGGGGCCGCGTGGGAAATTGTGTAAGCCGGGAAAGGGAAACTGGTGTCCTCGGCGAATATCTTGGGCTGCGCCAGCGTGCCTTGGAGGAGGGCGCTCTCGACGATTTTCCGCAGCTCGGGCGTGCCCGACGCAATCAGCGCGCCGTCGATCGCCTTGGGATCGGCGGTGAGGTTGGTGCCGTAGGCGGTGAGGGTGCCGATGGTCTTGAGCGTGCGGGCGACGTCGAGGCCGATGGTGCCGCCGGTCGCGTCGGCCTGGGCTTTCTCGATGGCGGAGACGAGCTCCTGCCCGAGCGTGGTCGCGCGCAGCGCGTCGAGGTCCGCGTGGACGATCCAGCGCGCTTCAGCGGAGACGAAGGCGGGATTGAGCGCGGCGTGGGCGGTCGCGCCGAAGAGCAGGGCGGTGGCAAGGAAGAGCGGGCGAAGAATCGAATTCATGCGGATGAGGATTGATTGTGCGGAATACCCGCGCGCCGGGGCCGAGGTTACAGCCGGCTCACGTTTCGCTGGCGGCGCCCTGTTCGCGATGGTGAAAAAGCAGCGCGGCCAAGGCGAGCACGACGAGGGTGAACAAGACCAATGTGCCCGTGACGGCCAGCAGACCGGGCGAGTGGGCCTCGGAGCGGAGCAGCAGCGTGTCCACGAGCGTCCGCACCTGCTGGGTCATCGACAGCCGGCTGAGTTGCGTCGGGATTTGGCCGATGCCGACCTCGATGACCCCAGCGTAGCCGAAACCGAGGATGATGTAGCGCGACGTGAGCACGCCGGCGAGGAACCCGAGCGCGCTGAACGCCGTGACGAGCAGCACCTGCCCGAGGAGCAAAGCCGGCATGATCGCGAGCACCCCGGGCACGCCGCGCGCGGCCCCGACCACTAGCACCACGCCCAGCGCGAGGAGAAAATCGAGCTGCGCGCAAACGGTGTGGGCGAGGAAGCGGAACGCCACGAACGCGGGGCGCCGCACCGGGCGCGTGAAGACATAGTCGACCGTGCTCGACTTCATCTCGTCGCGCATCGCGCCCGCGGCGGAAATGAAAGCGAGCGCCGGCACGAGGAACGTCGCGTAGAACGCGACCGTCCATTCCGTGAAATGACGCGAGAGGCCCCCGCGCCCGGGCGCGAAGCCCAGCAGCGCGAGCACGGCGAGCCCGATCAACACCATCAGCCACCGGCCCGGCAGGAAGTGGCGGTGGAGCGTGAGCCGCCACACGCCACCCCACGCGTGACGCCAGTGGGGCGCGACGGGCTCGGGCAGCGTGAAGAGGCGGGGCGGGGCGTTCATGACGAGGAGGCGGCCGTCGGATCGGCGGCCTTTTCAAGGAACGAGGCCGTGGCTTGCACCTCGAAGATGTGCACGCCGCTTTCCAGCAACAGCGCGGTGAAATTTCCGTCGGCGTAGAATTGCGCCGGGTCGCGCCAGCGCACGTGCAGCATGCCCTCGTCCGCGGCGATGTCGCAGCCGCGCACGAGCCCCCGATCGAAGAGGAAACGCGCGAGCCGGTCCGGCGCGTCGCAGCGGAAGGTCGTCGCCTCGGGCCAGCGCGCGCGGGCCTCGGGCGAGGCCGCGTCGTTGAGCGAGCGCGGCACGCGCCCCCAGCGCAGCAGGAGGAAATCCGCGCACAGCGCCTCGAGATCGTGCAGGATGTGGCTGGAGATGAGCACGCTCGTGCCGTCCAGCGCCAGCTCGCGGAGAATTTGCGCGATGTCCTCGCGGCCCACGGGATCGAGGCCGTTCATCGGCTCGTCGAGGATCACGAGCTTCGGCCCGTGGAGGAGGCATTGCGCGAGTTTCACGCGCTGCTTCATGCCCTTGGAATACGCGGTGACGCGCTTGCGCCAGTGCTCGGGGGCGAGCTTCACGCGGGTGAGCGCCGCGCGGGCCCGGGCCTCGGCCTCCGGGGCGGAAAGACCGGAGAGCATCCCGAGGCCGACAAGCCATTCGAGCGGACGCAGGCCGGCCGGCACGGCCTCGCCCTCCGGGCAATACGCGAGGCGCGCGTGGACGGACGGGTTGTTCCACGGCTCCTCGCCGAAGACCGTGAGCCGCCCTGAGCTCGGGCGAATCTGCCCGAGCAGCAGCCGGAAGAGCGTGGTCTTGCCCGCGCCGTTGGGGCCGACGATGCCGGTGATGCCCGGCCGGATCGCGAACGACACGTTGTTCAGCCCGAGGATCATCCCGTAGAACCGGCTGAGGTTTTCGGCCTGGACGATCGCGCTCATTCGGGACGGAGACGGCGGAGAAACACAAACGACGCGCCGACGAAAAACACCCCGAGCGCCCCGAGCGCCCCGGCGAAATCGGTCGACTCCGCGCGCTTTCCGGCGGTCGCGAGGTTGTTTTTGAACTGCTGGTCGAAGACCGGCAGTTGCGTGCCGGCGGCCGTGAGCGCGTCGTCGAGGCGAAACACCTCCTGCCGCACCTGGCCGAGGTTTTGGGTATAGCTCAGGCGCAGAATCCACTCGGGCGCGCGCGGCTGGGCCGCCATGACCCCGAAGACCGACCACAGGCAGATCCACACGACCATCGTGAGGCGTGGCGTCCGGCCGAGCGCCGAGACCCCCAGCGAGATCGCCGACAGCACCACCAGCGCGATGCCGTTGAACGTAAGGGCGCGCACGAGCGGCCCGAAGGAGTAGACGACGAAATCGCGATCCGTCGCGAACAACATGCTCAACACCCAGCCGAGCAGGAGCGGCCCCGTCCACACGAGCAGCAGCACACCCACGATCGTGCCGAGCTTGCCCAGCAGGTAGTCCGCGGAGGTGAGCGGGCGGGAGAGGTAGACCACCAGCGCATGGCTCGCCCGATCGCGCGTGATGAGGCTCGGCACGAGGGTCGTGAGCGCGACCAGGCTCAGCCAGAGCCCGAGGAACGAGTGCCCCCAAAACAACAGCGTGAAGACCCCGCGCACGCAGATGTCGGGGTAGAGCGTCACCAGCCCGCTGATGGCCGCGACCACGGCCTCGGCCCGCGGGCCGAGCTTGGTCGCGATGGACTCGAGCCAGCCGCCGGAGGCGACCGCTTGGCTGAACACAAAGCCGCCCGTGGCGATCATCACGCCGCCGAACCAGGCGAAGCCGAGCAGCACGCGGAACAGCCGCGTGCGCAGCAGCTGCCGCAGGCCCGCGAGGGCAATCACGCGCCGTCGGTAGCCGACGCCCTGCGGCGCTTCGCGCCAGCGGCTCAGGTCAAGGCTGGGGCTGGCTTCCATGATTTTCGGCGATGGACTTGAGGAACAGCTCGTGGAGCGCATCTGGGTTGGCGACGATCTCGGCCGGCGGCAGGCGGTGCGCGCGCATGAGCTGGAGAATCCACTCGATCGAGTCCGACGCGGATTCAACGCGGAGCTTGCCGTTGGACAACGTGACCGCCCGGGCTCCGGCGGCGGCCAGCACGGCGACGAAGCGCTCCCGCTCGCCCGCCGGCGCGATCTCGACGACGCGGCGGTGGCGGTTCTTCAGGTTTGCGATCGTGTCGTGTTCGAGCAGCCGCCCGTGGCCGATGATGATCACCCGGTCGCACACGCGCTCGATGTCGCGCAGCAAGTGCGAGCACATCACGACGCTGATTCCCAGATCGCGGCGCAGCGAGCCGATGAGTTTGAGGATGTGCTCGCGCCCGGACGGATCGAGGCCGTTGGTCGGCTCGTCGAGGAACACGATCTCGGGATCGTGCACGAGGGCCTGCGCCAGCTTCACGCGCTGCTTCATGCCGGTGGAGTAGGTGTCGACCGGCCGGTAGCGCTCCTGCCCCATGCCCACGAGATCGAGGATTTCGTGCGTGCGCTGGCGCGCGAGGCGCAGGGGCATGCCGGAGAGCTGGCCGCAGTAGGTGACATATTCGCAGCCCGCCAACCCCGAGATGTGGCAGTCGCGCTCCGGGCTGTAGCCTATGCGCTCGCGCGAAGCGCGCGACTCCGTGCGGATGTCGCGGCCCAGCACGCGCGCCGACCCCGTGGTGGGCGTCTCCAAGTTGAGCAGGCACTTGATGAACGTGCTCTTGCCGGCGCCATTGGGACCGAGAAGCCCGATGGTGCCGGGCGGCACGTTTGCCGTCACATCCGCGAGGGCGCGCTGCGGCCCGTAGGATTTGCCCAGCCGGTCGGCCTCGATGATGAAATCGTAGCCGACCCGGCCCGGTGCGGGGGGCGGAAGGGGAGCTGGAGCGGAATTTTGCAAACGCGGCGCGGGAAATACACAGCGGGGCGTGACCGAGTTACAAGTTTCCCGGCACGGCGGGATTTTCCGTGTCTTCCGTCCGGAGCGCGGACACGCTTCGCGCCCACGTGACACCCGCAGACTACATCGATCGGCACCCGGGCGAATTGCTCGGCCGGCTCCAGCAACTCGTGGGGGTTGCGACGGTCAACCCGCCCGGCGAAAACTACGCGCCGATCACCGCGTGGCTGGTGCACGAGTTGGAGACGCTTGGGCTGAAGGTCCGCCGCTACCCGGTCCCGGCGGCGCTGCTGCGGTCCACCCTGCCGCCCGAGCAGCATGCGTTTCCGCGCTTCAACGTGCTGGGAAAGCTCGCCGTGCCCGGCGCCAAAAAGACGATTCATTTCAACGCGCACTACGACGTCGTGCCCGTTTCCGGAAAGTGGAAACACGGCAGCCCATTCAGCGGCGAGATTGACGGCGGGTGGATCTTCGGTCGCGGCACCGCCGACATGAAGGGCTCCATCGCGAGCCTGCTGATGGCCGTGCGTGCGCTCCGCGCGGCGAAGGCCGCGCCGAAGATGAACCTCGAAATCTCGTTCACGGCTGATGAGGAGACCGATTCCGCGCTCGGCACCGGCTGGCTCGTGCAGCACGCGCCAATCAAACCCGACTATGCGGTCGTGATGGAGGGCGGTGAGGGCCGCAATGTCTGCTGCGGTCACAACGGCACGCTCTGGCTCGAAGTCATCATCCACGGCCGAGCCGCGCACGGCTCGTTGCCGCACAAGGGCGTGAATGCGCTCGAGAAAATGGCCGCGCTCGTGCGGGCCCTCGACGCCTACAAGGCCATGCTCGCCGCGCGCCCGTGGAAAACCCCCGAGGGCAAGATCCACCGCCCCACCGTGAACCTCGGCGGCGTCTTCCACTGCGGCGAGGGCGCCAAGATCAACACCGTGCCCGCGCACGCGAGCTTCACCATCGACCGCCGCGTGCTGCCGATCGAGCGGCACGCTGACGCCGAGCGCGAGCTAAGGGCCTTCCTCGCCGCGGCGGCCCGCAAGATCCCGCAGTGCCGAATCACCGTGCGCAAGATTTCGGAGAATTATCCGTGCTTCTCGGCGCCGACGCACCCGTTCTTCGCCGCCATGGCGGGCTGCGTGCGCCGCGCGCGACATGAACCGGCGCGCTTCAGCGTCTCGACCGGGTTCAACGACATGCACTTCTTCTCGCATCACCTGAAAATCCCCACGCTCGGCTACGGCCCCGGCGGCGAGGATTACCACGGGGTGGACGAGCGTGCGAAGGTGAAGGAGCTGCTCGCCAGCGCCAAAATCTACGCGGACCTGATGACGAGCTTTGCAGGGTAGCGGGTGCTTTCGGCGCCGGGCGAGGAAGCCGGCGCGGCGCCGCGGGCCGATTTGCTTCAGCGTCAGCGCGCCGCGGGCTTTGGCGGGCCGATACGCTCCGGCGCCACGCCCGCCCTCGTCGCGATGAGGGCGCAGACTTTGGGGACATACATGCGCGTCTCGGCGGGGAGTTTTTCCGCGATGGCGGTGAAGCTCGTCGCCTTGTGCTGTGCGAGCGTGCGGCCGACGCGGCCTTCGCCGGCGTTGTAGGCGGCGAGGACGAGCGCCCAGTTGCCGAAGCGGCCGTGGAGCTGGCGCAGGTAGCGCGCGGCGGCCCGCGCGGATTTCTCCGGGTCGGTGCGGTCGTCGGGCAGAAAGGTCGAGAGGCCCATCGCCTTCGCGGTGTCGGGCATGAATTGGAAGAGGCCCTTGGCGCCGACGGGGCTGCGCGCGGCGGGGTTGAACGAACTCTCGGCCTCGGCCAGCCACGCAAGCTCGGGCGGGACGCCCTCGCTGGCGAAGGCGGCGCGGAGGCGCGGCATGAGCGCGGCAGCGCGCGCGGGCGCGGGGCGCGATTGCACGCGCGCGAGCCACAGGTGGTAGTGCGGCACGGGCTCGTAGACCTGGGGCGGCGGCACCGGGGGCGCGGGCGGCTTGGGCGCGAGCGTTTGCTTTGCGCCTTCGAATGAGTCGATGCGTTGCTCCAGCCAATCGGCCAAATCCTCGTAACCCGGCACGAGGCGCAGAGCCTCGAGCGCCTGCCGGCCCTCGCGGGCGCAGTCGGCGAGCTCCTCGACCGAGTCGCCCTCCAGCGCGCGTTTGAACTTCGCGACAAGCGCGTCCCACCGCTCCTTGGTCGGGAAATCATACTGCGCCTTGATCTCGGGGGGAGCGAAAAGCTCGAAGAGCCGCCGCCCCGTTTCGAAGAGCGCGTCGGTGTCGGAGGGCTCGAGCGGCGCGGGCTGGGCGGCGCCGAGCGAATGCGCCAGCGCGAGGGCGAGTGCGATCGAACAGATCTTTTGAACAGGAGGAAACGGAGGGAACGGAGTTCGCGAGGGAGATCGGTCTCCGTGCCCTCCGGGGCCTCCTGTAAAATCAGATGGCTTCGTTCTCATCGGTTCAGCGCCGCGAGCACGGCGGCCTTGAGTTTCAACTCCGGCTTCCGCTCCGCGAGCGCGGGGGGATCGTCGCCGAGGTAGTTCTTGGCGTTCTTCGCGATCCAATCGGCGGTGACGAGGCGGTAGGTGCGGCCCGGCTCAATCGGGCCGCGCACGGCGGCGACGAGGTTTTCGCCGCCGCGCTCGGCGAACGGCGTGTCGGCGCCTTGGTTCGCGCGCGCGAGGATTTTTTGCAGCCAAGCGCCGCTGACCTCGGCGGCGAAAAGCGGGCCGTCGAAGCGCACGCAGGCATCGAAGGCAAAGCGCGTCACGTCGCCGGAGGGCAGGCCCGCGCCAAACGTCGTCGCACCCACGAGCGCCACATCCGCGTCCGCCGCGGCGCGCGCTGCTTCGACGGCGAAACGCGCGGCTTCGTCGGGGGCGAACGCGCGGGAGGCGCGGCCGACAACGACGGCTTCATCGGGCGTGAGATTTTTCTCCAGCGTCTCGTGCACGAGTTTGGCCAGAGCCTGATCCGCAGGATCGTCGGCAGTGAGCGGCTGCTGCTCGACCTCCCAACGCAACCGGCCGCCGCTGCGGCAAAGGCGCGCGACCGAGACAAACTCCAGCCAGCTCCCCGAGTGGAAATAAATCGTCGCGCCCGCGCGGTGGACGAAGCGCAGGTGGTCGTGCGCGCCGGCGAAGAGCGTGCCGTCTGGCACGAGCGGCAGCATCGCGCGGTCCGCGCGCAGGCCGGAGTGGCTGAGGACCACGGGCAGCGCGGCGCCGCGCAGCAATGCCGGGAAATTTTCCCGCGACCACACCGCCGGATCGGCGAGGTCGAGCTGCGGGCGGACGGCCACGCGCCAGGTCGAGAGCCGGTCGGTCGTCACCCCCACGACGTTCAGGGTGTGAGCTCCGAGCCGGAGCGCGTGCGCGGCGGGCGCGTAATTTCTCCCCGTGGCGGGATCGCGGAGATTGCCGCTGATGACGCGGGCGCCAGCGGCCTCGAGGCGGCGGACGGTCTCGGCCACGTCGTGAAACTCGGGTTCGTGGTTGCCAAGGTTGATCACGAGCGGGCCGCGTGCGGCAAGCGCGGCGAAGAGCGCGAAGTCCAGCGCGCCCGCGGTGCGGCGCGCCACGGCGTTGCCGAATTCCATCGTGTCGCCGTTGAGCAGCGTGGCGAAGGGCACCCCGGCGTGCTCCGCCCGGAGCCGATCCACGCGCGCGACGAGCTGCGCACTGCGCTCGTAGGCCGAGTGCAGGTCGCCGAGCACGGCGACCACGGCCTCGACGGAATCGGCGGCGCGCAGCGCGCCGGCGGCGAACGCGATGATCAGGATTGCGGCGCGAAGCATGGGTGTGGCTTCACGCTGCACGGGACCGGTGCCGGGCGTAAAGCCCGGCCTACGGCACTTCGTAGACTTCCACGAGCGCCACGCCCGTGCCGCCGCCCACGCCGGCGACTTGGGCGGTGTAGGCGCCGATGGGGAGGGTCGCGACGAGCGCCGCGTCGCGCGACGCGCCGTCGAGGCCGAAGGCGCCGACCGCGCGAAACGTGTCCGCCAGTTCCGCGCCACCGCCCCAGTTGTCGTTTTCCTGGATGCGCACCGTGGCCGAGTTGAACAGCTCCAGCCGGGGATCCGCGAGCACGCCACCGACGCCGAAGACCGCGAGCGTGGGCCCGATGGCGCGGATGAGCACGCGTTTCGACGCGCCCGGCGGGCCGGAAATCACGAAGCCCGCGATCAGGAGGTCGGCTCCCGTGCCGCTGACGGTGCGGGCGGAGACGTTGATGAGCCGCGGCACCTGTGCGCCAAAGATCAACGATGGCGTGACATCGTAGATTTCCGCGAGCGCGACGCCGGTCGTCCCGCCGACGCCGGAGAGCTGCGCGGAGTAGACCGCGGGATCGAGCGAGCCGTTGTAGAGCGCGGCGTCGCGACTGCCGGCGGTGAGCGCGAAGGCGCCGACGCTGGCCATGGTCGCCGCGTCGGCGGCGTTCCAGTTGTCGTTTTCGAATAGCCGCACGGGTGCGGTGCCGCCGCTGTAAATCTCCAACCGCGGATCGGCGAGGGTGCCGCCCACGCCGAAGGCCGCAAGCGCGGGCCCTACGCCGCGCACGAGGAGGGGCTTGGCGCCGCTGGTCCCGGCGCCGCCCACGACGAAGCCAACGATCAGCGTCTGCGCGCCCGTGCCCGCCCGGGTGCGGATCGAGAGATTGCCGATGCGAGCGACCTCGGGCACGGGCGCGCCGATCGTGAGCCGGCCGCCGGCGGAGACGACGGAGCCGAGCGCGTCCGTCACGACCACATCGTAGACGCCGGCCTGCGCCGCGGTGACCCCGCGCAGCGTGAGGGTGGCCGCGGTGGCGCCGGTGATTCCGACGCCGTCCTTGCGCCACTGATAGCTCACCGGCCCGAGACCCGAGGCGGCGGCATTGAAGCTGACATCGCCCCCAAGCGCGATCGCCTGCGCCTGGGGCTGCGTGGCGAACTGCACGCTGGTGCCGGCGAGGGCGAGGCCTGACCGCGAGGAGGCGGCGATGGCAAAGCTGCGCGGGAGCGAACGCGGCACGTTGGTCTGGGCCGAAACCGCCGAGCCCCAGGCCGCGATCGTGCCGTCGGCCCGCAGGGCGATGGAGTGAAAACCACCGGCCGCGATGGCGACGACGCCGGCGAGGCCCGCGGGAATGGTGGTCTGGCCGTTGGCGTTGTTGCCCCACGCGGCGACCGTGCCGTCCCGGCGCAGCGCGAGCACGTGCGTGCCGCCGCCGGCCTCGGTCGAGCCCACGGCCGAGATGGCCGCGATGTTGGCGAGGCCCGCGGGCGCGTTGCGGATGTTGGCGACGCCCCATGCGGCCACGGTGCCGTCGCGCCGTAGCGCGACGCTGCCACCGTTGCCGGCCGCGATGGCGACGACGTCGGCGAGCCCGGCGGGCACCGTGGTCTGTCCCGAGGCGTTGGAGCCCCACGCGACGACAGTGCCGTCGGCCTTCAGGGCCAGGGCGTGGTTGGCCCCGATCGCGAGTCGCGTGACATCGGCGAGTCCAGCTGGCGGCGTGGTCACGCCGGACGTGCCGGAACCCCAAAGCCGCACCGTGCCGTCGCCGCGCACCACGCCGCTCACATCGCCGCCGGCCGCGACGGCGACGATGCCGGTGAGGCCGGCGGGCACGGTGGCCTGGCCGTTGTTGTTGTTACCCCACGCCACGACGGTGCCGTCGGCCTTGAGGGCGACGGCGTGCTGGTGGCCGGCGGAGATGGCGCGGACTCCAGTGAGATTGAAGGGCACGAACGTCTCGGGCGAAGGGGTGGCGGGTTGCCCGCTCTCGTCGTCGTAGAACTCCACGCCCTCGCGTCCCCACGCCGTGACGACATCGCGCGGCACGGGTGGCAGCGTGATCTCGACGTCGAGATATTGCGTCGGATCGGAGCCGCCGCGGGCGACCGCGCGGATCGAAACACCGGAGGCGGCGTCGGTGAAGGTGGACCCGATGGGCAGGGTGGCGTCGTTGGCACTCACGCCGGGAGTCACCAGATCGAGGAGGTGGCTGGCTTGGCGGTTGTTGTAGCCCCAGACGATCTGGGCGCCATTGGCCTGCGGGGTGCCGGTCGCGAAGTTCTGCCGGTAGCCGACCCAATACCACCGCATGCCGTCGCGGAAAACCCGCACCGCCAGCGGCTGCTCGGCGGCGAGCGCGTCGCGGTGATCAAACCGGTAGATACGGTAGGTGCCGCTGGCGGTGACGGTGGTGACGAGGCTGTCGGGCAGCCAGCCGAGGCGGTTCTTCTGCCACGGGTTGAAGTGGTGGCGTTGATCGCGCGTCGCGCCCGAGCCCATGGTGTCGAAGGCGTCGCCGTATTCCTGCGAGTTGCCCGCGGCGGAGGCGGGGTTGCCGTCATTCACGCGCCAGAGGTTTGAGTGCAGCAGGCCGTAGGTGTGGCCAAGTTCGTGCGTGACCGTGCCGAGGGTGAACGATCCGGGCCCGTTGATCCAGATGTTGGTCGAGTTGATCTGGCCGAGGCCACCGTAGGTGATTTGCGAACCGGACACGGCCGAGAGCCGGGGAAAGACGACGATGATGCGGTCGAACTGGGACATCGGGCCGTATTGCGGCGTGGCGGCGGTGCGCGCGTCGGAGTGGAGCAGGGTGTTGTTGTTGGCCGTGGCATAGGCGGAGCCGGCCTGCGGCATCCGGTAGACCTGATCGGTCACCACGGCGTCGATCGAGGTCTTGCCGTAGCTCATGCTCTCCATGAGCTGGCGCACGCCGCCGTTGACCAGGCTAGCGGCCGTCGCCTGCGCGACGGGCTCGTTGGGGAAGTCCGAGAAATCCACTCGGATCACCAGCACGCGCTTGGTGCCGACACTTTGCGGTCGCTCGGGCTCGGCGGCGGTGGTGGGTGCAGCGCCGCCTTCTTCCTCGGCGATCCGGCGCGCGGCTTCACTCTCCAGCAGCGCCGCGCAGGCGCGGCATCCGCCCGCCGTGGGCTCGGCCGGCGCCGGATGCTGCGCCGCCGTCTCTCCCGGCGCGCCGGCCTCGCCCGCGATCCAGGCGACATGCTGTCCGCCCGAGCGTGCCTCGTCGGATTCCGGTGCGCGCAGCGGGCTTTCGTGCAACGCGAGGTGGCCGTCGAGCGTGATGCCGTGCAGCGACGCCTCCTGCAACGCGGTCTGCGTCTCGCGCCGGCCGTAGGTGTGGGCGGTGTAGCTCACGCCACCGAGCAGCACCTCGCGGCGCACGCGCGGCCCCGTCAGGGTCTCGCCCGGCGCGGGGCTCGCGGCGAGCAGGGCGAGTTCCCCTTTGCCCGCGACGCGCGCCTCAAGTTGCGCGGCGACCTCGGCCGGCAGCTCGCGCCGCACCGCGGCGGGCACCGTGACCGCCAGCGCGCGCTGGGGGTCGGTCTTGATGAGGTCGAGCAGCACGGGGCGCCGGGCGCGGGCCAACGCCACACCCTCCCGTGCGAGCGAGGCCCGCGCGGCTGCGTTCGCCGAGAGGTAGCGATCCGTCCAATCGCGAAACGCGGTCATTGCCGCCGGCTGCCCTGCGCCGGCCCAGTCGCGGGCGTAGGCGTGGCGGGCAAACACGTCGTCCACCGGCGCCGTGGCGTCGCCGGCCGCGGTCGGTGTCGCGCGGCTCACCGTGGCGTTCTTCGACGCCGATGGCGGCGTCGAAGCGATCGCGATCGGATCGCGCCGCCAGAAGATTATCACGGCCGCCACGGCCGCAGGCAGTAGGAGCAGGGGCAGGAGGCGGGAGAGTCGCATGGGCGAAAGGCGAAGCGGGGTGGGATAGCCGGAAAGCGGGCGCGTGGCAGCCTAGCGATCCGGTGCGACAGCGCAACCCGCGGCGTGTTTCCCGGCGGTGCGGGGCGAACGGTAAACGGAGCGTTACGTTGGGCGGTTCCGTTACGGCACTTCGTAGACCTCGACGAGCGCGATGCCGGTGCCGCCCACACCCGCGACCTGCACCGTGTAGGCGCCGGGCTGCAGGTTCGCGAGCAAGGCGGCGTCACGCGAGTCATTCGCCAAGGCAAAGGCCCCGACTTGCGCAAACGCCGCCGTGAGCTCGGCCGTGCCGCCCCAGTTGTCGTTGGCGCCGATCTGGTTTTGGCCGGAGAAGAGCGTCAGCCGCGGATCAGCGACGGTGCCGCCGACGCCGAAGCCCGCGAGCGCCGGCCCGATCGCGCGCACGAGGATTTTTCGGGCGGTCGAGCCGCCCAGCACGAAGCCTGCGGTCACGCCTGCGCCGAGCCCCTTGAGCACGGACACGTTGATGAGCCGCGGCGTGGCCTCGGTGAACTGGGCCGACGGCGTTGCGTCGTAGAGCTCGGCGAGCACGGTGCCCGCGCCCGTGCCCGAGATGCGCGCCGAGTTGGCGCCGCCGCCGAGCGAGGGCAGCAGGATCGCGGCGTCGCGCGAAGTCGGGCCGGCAAAGGCAAACGCGCCCACCTGGGCCATCGCGTTGCCCGTCGCCACGGCGCCGCCCCAGTTGTCGTTGGCGCCGACTTGAGTCTGGCCGGTGAAAAACTCGAGCCGAGGATCGTCGAGCACGCCGGTCACGCCGAGCGGTGCCAGCGAGGGGCCGACGGCGCGCACGAGCAGAGGCTTGCTGCCGACCGTGCCGGCGCCGCCGACCACCACGCCGAACGAAAAATTGTCCGCCGGCCCCGTGAGGGCTGTCAGAATCGAGAGGTTGATCAGGCGCCCGGGATCCGCGCTGGCGCCGAAGACCAGGTTCGCGGCGCGGCTCGTGACGGTGCCGGAGGGCGCAGTGACCGTCACCATGTAGGTGCCGGCGTGCGTGGCGTTGGCGGCGGTGATGGTGTAGACGGGGTTGTTGGCCCCGGGGAGGGGGACGCCGTCCTTGAACCACTGGTAGACGGCGCCCGCGGCGTTCTGCGCGCTCACGCTGAAACGCACGGTCTCGCCCGGCTGCCCGGCGCGCGACTCGGGCTCCGCCACGATGATCGGCGGCGCGCCGCTCTCCCCGAGGTCGAAGGCCAGCAGCGCGCCGCCGTCGCCGGCCGCGACGATCGTGCTGCCGCTCGCAGCGAGGCCGCGGATGATGCGGTCGACCGGGATCGCGGAAAGTGACCAGGAGATGCCATCCAGCGAAACAAGCAGCGTGCCGAACGATCCGGCCCCCGCCACAAACCCGATCGGCGTGCGCACCACGGAATAGATCGGGTCCAGCACGCCGGATTCGCGCTGCTGCCACGAGATGCCGTCGGTCGAACTGAGAATCGTGCCAGCGAGGCCCACGGCGATGAAGCCGACATCCTCCCACCAACCGACGGCGTTGAGCTGGATGTTCGTGGCGAGGCCCGCATTGACCGCCGTCCACGTGAGGCCATCCGCCGAGTGCCGGATCACGGCGCCGTCGCCGACGACGACGAAACGGCCGTTGCCAAACGCGGCGCCGCGCAACGACGTCGTCACCCCGCTCGTGCGGCGCGACCAGGCTGCGCCATCGGGCGAGGTCAGCAGCGCGCCGCCGGTGCCCGCCGCGACGAACAGCGACGGCGACGCCGCGACGGCAGTCAGCTGCGCGACGCCCGCACCGGTGACGGCCGGCGTCCACGCGAGGCCGTCCGCCGACGTGAAGGCCGCGGAGTCGTCCGCGGTGTTGTTGACGCGATCCGCGCCGATCGTGTTCGTGCCGACGGCGACAAAGCGGCCCTGCGCAAACGCCACGGCTCCGAGTGAAGGCACGAGCGGACTGGCGAGCGGCGCGCGTGTCCATGTGATGCCGTCGGCGGAGGCCTGCGCCGAGCCCTGCGTGGTCCCGGTGAGCGGGTCGATATTGGCGCCCACGGCGACGAACCGCCCGCCCCCGAACGCGACCGCCTGCCGGTTCTCCGTCGTGCCGGCGGATCGCCGGGTCCAGAGCGTCGCGGAGGCGCCGACGTGGACCTCGCCGTTGCGGCCACAGAGCAGGCCGCCCGTCGCCTCGCCGGCGAGGAAGACCGTGCTCGGCCGCACGCCGCCCGCCAGCGCGACGGGCGCCCAAGCGGCGCCGTCGGCCGAGGTGAGCAACACGCCGCTTTCGCCGCCGGCGACAAACGCATCGGCGACCAGCGCAACCGCATTGAGCGTCGTCGTGACGCCGGAGGTCGCGGGGGTCCACGTGATGCCATCCGGCGATCGCAGGATCACGCCGCCGGCGCCGACGGCCACAAACACCCCTTTGCCGAAGGCCACGCGCTGCAATTGCGTCGTCACGCCGCTGGTGCGCGGTGTCCACGTCGCGCCGTCGGGCGAGGTGATGATCTGTCCGCCGCCGCCGACCGCCACGATCAGGCCGGCTCCCGCGGCCGCGGAATTCAGCGAGGCGGTGACGCCGCTCGAGACGCGCGGCCAGGTGACGCCGTCGGTCGAGCTCACGATGGTGCCGCCCGTGCCGAAGCCGAGCCAGCGGCTGCCGGTGAAGAGCACGGCGTTCAGGTTGGCCGAGTCGAGCGCACCGGTGAGAAAGGGCGTCCACGTGTAGCCATCGGGCGAGGTCCACAGGCCGCCGATGTCCTCCTTGGTCGCCTGATCCTGATCAGTCGTGGCGATGACGAAGCGGCCGTTGGCGTAGGCGATGCCGTTGAGCACCTGCGTGGTCGGGAAATCGATTTGGGAAAAGCTGCCGTTGTCATCGAGCGTGAGCAGCGTGCCGCCGCCGCCGACGATCCACCAGCGGCCCTCGGCGCGCACGGCGCCGCGGAAATCGACGCCCGCCGGGCGCGGACCGATCCAGCGCCAGTCGTCGACGCCGGCGACCGCCGCGTAGGCGGCGGAAACGACGCTCGCGCCGGTCGCGTCCACGCCGCGCACGGTGAGCAGATAATTGCCAAGCGTGGCGGGCGTCCAGGTGAGGGCACCGGAGGCGCCGTTGATTTCGCTCACCTTGCTGCCGTTGGCGTAGAGCTCGACGCGCACGAAGCCGCTCCCGCTCACGGCGAGGAAGTTCTTCTTGCCGACCGCCACCTTGATTGAATCGGCCTCCAGGCGCAGCGCCGGCGCCGGCAGGCGCGGGCTGGCCGGCACGGCGGCGGCGGTGTAGATCAGCCCGCGGACGCCGACGATGACGATTTGGCCGGCACCTTCGGCGAGGCCGTGGAGGGTCGTGGCCGCGGTGGCGTTGATTTGGTGCTCGCTCCAGGTGCGCGGATCCTCGGCGAAGGTTATTCCGCCGGCATTGGTGGAGGAAAGGAGCACGCCCGCGGCGGAGACCAGGCGCTGGCCGTTGTTGCTGTTGGTGCGGCCGGCCGTGGACACGCGGGTCCATGCGGCGCCGTCGGATGAGACGAAGCACTCAAAGGCGGACACGGCGGCAAACCACTGCCCGTTGTGCCGCGCGACGGCGTTGATCGTGTTTCCTGTCGTCACGGAGCGATTCACCCAGGTGATGCCATCAGCGGAGGTTAGGATGCGGCCGCTGGCGCCGGTCGCGACAAACAGGTTGTCCGCAAACGCGACGGCGCTGAGCGAGGCGCTGACCGGCGATATGACCTCGGTCCACGCCGCCCCGTCGATCGAATTGTAGATGCGGCCCGTCTCACCCACGGCGACGAAGCGCCCGACGCCAAACGCGACGGCGGTCATGGTGCCGGTGCTGGGGGCCACGGTGCCGGCGGTCCACGTGACGCCGTCGTTCGAGTAGGCCGAGGTGGCGCGCACGGTGGCGTTGGCGGCCCCGAGCCCCACCGCGACGAAGCGCGCGCCGTTGTGAGCGAGACTGCGCGGGAAGTGGCTGTTGGGCATGCCGCTGCCGCGGGTCCAGGTGATGCCGTCCGCCGAGGACAGGTTTGCGCCGTTGTCGCCCGCCACCACGAATTTCCCGCCGGCGTAGATGGCCGCGTAGAGGTTGTTGGTCAGGCTGCTCGTGCGCTGGGTCCACGCCGTGAGCGGATCGCTGACGTTGAGCACGAGGTTCTTGGTCGCGATTCCGCCCTTGCCGTCATGCGACGAGACGCGAAGGGAGTAGGCGCCGCCCTTGGAGAACCGGCGCGTGATGCTCGGCAGGTTTGGTTCCGAGGAGCCGTCGCCAAAGTCCCAGCGGAAGTAGACGGGGTCGCCGTCGGGGTCCGCGCCGCCGGCGTTGAAGATGATGTTGCTGCGCGCGATGAGCGGGCCGGCCGGCGCATCGGCGATCAGCGTCGGGTTGCGGTTGCCGTCGACGGCGCCGAACGAGACCTGCACGTCGATGTATTCCGTGGGTGCCGTGCCGCCCACGGCGAGCGGCTTGATGGTGATGCCCGCGTCGGGATCGACAAAGGTCTCGCCGAGGCGCACCGGGGCGTCGTTGGCGCCGCCGGCGGAGCCCGGGGTGGCGTCGACCAGGTAGGTTCCCTGGCCGGAGGTGAAGCGCGGCGACTTTTCCGCCCCCCAGTGGACGATCACGCCGTTGCGCAGGCGATCAGTCTGGGCGCTGTTGAACTGGCTCGGCGCCACGCGGCGGTGCTCGATCCAGTATTCGTAGCCGAGATCGGCGGGGGCGATGCGGAGGGCCCGCAAGCCGGCTGCCGCGGCCTCGTCGTGGCGGTTGAGCCGGTGCGTGCCGGATGCGGTCACCGTGGCGATGGCCGTGCCTTCGAGATAGCCGAGCTTGGACTTTTGCGAGACGTTGAAGTGCAGGAAACCGCCGCCCATCACGTCGAACACGTCGCCGTATTCGACGTGGGCGCCGGCGCCGACGGCCGAGGCCCCCGAGGGCAGCCAGTAGTGCGAGTGCGCGAGGCTCTGCGTATGGCCGAGCTCGTGCGCGATGATCGAGCCGCCGGCGGCGTTGTTGAGGCCCACGCGCGGGCCGCCGAGCTGGGCGACGCCTCCATAGAGGTAGGTCGCGATGCGCTTGTGGAGGACCACGTAGCGATCGAAGCGATCGGGATCAAAGGCGCCGGTGGCGCCGTTGGCGGCGTCGTAGGCCTTGGCGGCGTTGAACGCCGCGGTGTAGAGCTCGCCGTTGGTCGAACCGGAGGCCTCGTAGTAGGACTTCGGGCGGGGCATGCGCAGCACCTGAGGCAGGATCGTCGCGGCGAAGGTGGTCCGGCCTTGGCTGTTGGCGGCGTAGAAGTCGTTGTTCGCCGTCGCTCCGGCCTGGACTTCCGCGTCGGTGTGCGATGCGCCGGGATCGTCCGAGAAATCGATCTTCAGCCAGAGCACGCGCTTGGCGCCGTTGATCCACTCGGCCGGGCGGGTGAGCGCGGCCGTCGCGGGGGCGGCGGGCTCGTGCGCGGGCCAGCCGGAACGCAACTCCGCGACCATCGGGCCGGGGCGCGCCTCGGCCGCGAGCAATTCCCGCTCAATCTCCGCGAGGGAGGCATGGTCGGGCGACACCACGAGGCGGGTGCCCACGAGCACGGCGGCGGCATCGGGCGTCAGGCCACGCGCGATCTTCTCCGCGTCGTCAAGCCGCCGGAACGGCTCCTCCGCCACGGCAAACGCGCCGTCGACCGCGATGCCGTGCAACGGCAGGCCATGCTTCGTCTGCTGATGCTCCCGTCGGCCGAACACATAGGCTAGCAGCGTCTCGTCGCCGATCCGCGCCTCGCGATCGATTCGCGCTTCGGCGCCGGCGTGGGAGATCGACACGTCCAGCCGGCCGCGCTCGTCCAGTCGCCGCTCGAGCAATGCTTGCACGCCCGGCGGCAGCTCCGCGCGCAGTCCCACCGGCACCGCCGCGTCAAGCGCCCGCCGCGGATCGGTCTCGATCAGGTGTTTCAGCGCTGCACGGCGCTCCCGCGCGATGGTCTCGCCGGCGGCGGGGAGCGACGATTGCGCCGCGGCATCCGCACGGCGCCAGGCCACCAGCCAGTCGTCAAACGCCCGCACCCGCGTCAGCGCCTCCTCGCGCCGCCGCTGCGCGGTTACGGCGCTCGCAAACGTCCCTGTTGGCTCGACTCCCGCCGGCAGGCAGACGGCGGGGTCGGCCGGAGCCCCGTTGGGCGGAGAGTTATTCGGGGCCGTCGAGGAGCCGGCGGGCGCGGGGGATTTGGCTGCGGGGGTCTGGCGCAGGGCGAGGACCAACGCGACGGCTGCCGCCACGGCGGTCATCGCGCCGGCGAAGCGAGGAACATTCATGGGGGGAGGTGGGGCGACCTGATGAATCGCGGACCGGACTCCGCATACAAGGGCAAACCCGCGTCGTGGTTTCCCGCGTTGACCCCCCGGGCGCGGCGGGTAGCTACAACCCTCCCGGATTTGAACCGCGTCCACATCAAGACCTACGGCTGCCAGATGAACGAGCGCGACAGCGAGGCTGTCGCGGCGATGCTGCGCGCCCGCGGCTACCGCATCGTGCCGGACGAGCATGACTGCGACGTCCTCCTCCTCAACACCTGCTCCGTCCGCGACGCCGCCGAGCAAAAGGCCATCGGCAAGGCCGCCTACCTTTCGCATCGGAAGAAAAAGCAGCCGGACTTCGTCCTCGGCATCCTCGGTTGCATGGCGCAGAACCGCGGCGCCGCGCTCCTCGACCAGCTGCCCGACGTCGACCTCATCGTCGGCACGCAGAAATTCCACCAGGTCCCAGGCTACCTCGACAACCTCCGCGCCGCGCGCGAAGCCGGCGCGCCCATCGCCGAGACCATCGTCGACATCGCCGAGGAGGCTGGGTCGCAAAACACGATCAAGGATCACGCCGAGCCCGAGGCCGGCGCCGACGGCGAGGTCGCGCGGCAAGTCACGGCGTTCGTCTCGATTCAGCAGGGCTGCAACATGGACTGCGCCTTCTGCATCGTGCCCAAGACCCGCGGCGACGAACGCTCCCGCCCGATGGACGACATCGTGCGCGAATGCGAGCAGCTCGCCGCCCGCGGCGTCCGCGAGATCACGCTGCTCGGCCAGATCGTCACCAGCTACGGCCGGCGCGACTACGCGCACACCGGCGGCGTGACCCCGTTCGTCCAGTTGCTCGAGCGTGTCCATGCCATCGACGGGATCGCGCGCATCCGCTTCACGTCGCCGCACCCGCGCGGGTTCAAGGACGACCTCGTCGCCGCCTACGGCCGGCTCCCCAAGCTCTGCGGCTACGTGCACCTGCCGATGCAGAGCGGCAGTGACCGCATCCTGCGCGCGATGAACCGCCCCTACACCCGTGACCGCTATCGCGAGATCGTCGAGGCGTTGCGCGCGGTGAATCCCGACATGTATTTCTCGACCGATGTGATCGTCGGTTTCCCCGGCGAGACCGAGGAGGACTTCGCGCGGACGCGCGACCTGTTCGAGGCCTGCGATTTCGACATGGCCTACGTCTTCAAATACTCGATCCGCACCGGCACGCCCGCCGCGACGCTGCCCGATCAAGTGCCCGATGACGTGAAGGATCACCGCAACCAAGTCCTCCTCGACGTGCTGCAAAAAAATTCGCTCCGCCGCACCGCCAAACTCATCGGCACCGTCGAGGAAGTGCTCGTTGACGGCCGCGACAAGAGCGGCGCGCACTTCACCGGCCGCACGCGCGGCAACCGCGTGTGTGTCTTCGACGCCGACCCGCGTCTCGTTGGCCAGCTCGTCCCGCTGAAGATTGAGCGCGCGACCGTGAGCACGCTCTATGGCCAGCTCGCGCTGGCCGGGGTGGAGACCTAATCGGCCTCGCCGCGCGGCGTCTCTTACATCTTCCATCTTACTTCCGTCATGTCCCTCCTGGTCGCCACTCTCATCACCGGCCTGCTGCTCATCGCGCTCGGCGCGCCGCTGCTGCTCAACCACGCGGGCTACGCCGCGATGCTCAAGGCCTTCCCGCGGTCGCGCGCGGCGGCGTATGTCTTTTTCTCCGCGGGCGCCGCATGGTTTCTCTACGAAATCTGGCATCTGTCTCCGGCGGACTTCGGCGACTACCGGCACTGGCTCTTCGCGGGCTTTCTCGCCGTGGCCGTGCTGTCCTTCAAGTGCGTGCCGGACTTCCTCGCCGTGCGGGGCCTGTGCGCGATCGTGCTGATGGGCGCGATGCCCCTGCTGATGGCGGGCTACATGAACTTCACGCACGGCCGCATCGTGCTCTACAAGATCGCCATCTACCTCGCGATCGCCGCCGCCATCTGGCTCGGGGCGCAGCCGTGGCGGCTGCGGGACTTTTTCGCGTGGTTGTTCGCCCAGCCGGCCCGCGCGCGCGGCGTCGGCGGCGTGCTCACGGGCTACGGCGTGCTGCTGGCGGTCGTGGCGTTCACCTATTGAGCGTGCCGCGCATGGCCCCCATCCTGATCGTCATCGCCGGCCCCGCCGGGTCGGGCAAGAGCACGCTCTGCGACCGGCTCGTGGCCGAGCGTCCGGAATTCTCGCGCGTCGTCACGACCACCACGCGCGCGCCGCGCGAGGGCGAGATCAACGGCGTCCATTACCACTTCTTCGCCCCGGCCGAGTTCCGGCGCCGCGTGGCGGCGGGTGAGTTCCTCGAGTGGGCGCAGGTCCACGGCGACCGCGAGGATCGGCTCTACGGCACGCTCCGGTCCAGCGTGCTGGAGCCCCTTGCCGCCGGCCGTGATCTCGTGATGAGCATCGACGTGCAGGGCGTCGAGAGCCTGCGCCGCGTCGCGCGCCTCGACGCGCAGCTGCGGCGCGCGCTGACGACCGTCTTCATCGTGGTCGATCACGAGCGGCTCGTCGCGCGCATGCGCGAGCGCGCCAAGGATCACGACGCCGAGATCGCCCGCCGCCTGGCGACCGCGGAGGCGGAGCTGCGCGAGGCGCCCAAGTTCGACGCGCGCATCGAAAGCCGCACGCGCGACGAGGACTTCGCCGAGCTGCTGGGCATCGTCGCGCAAGCGCGACGACGCGCGACCGGCTGAGCGCGCGTGGCGCCCGCCCGCCCCGTCACTCCTCCTCGACCACGTAGTGGCAGCCCTTGCTGCGCGGGTTGAGCGCGGCGGCGTGCACGACGAGCAGGGCCGTCTGGATCGCGTTGCGCAGCTCGATGAGCTCGCGCGTGAGCCGGCAGCCCCGGTAGAAACTCTGCACCTCCTCGCGCAGCTCGATCAGGATGCGGCGCGCGCGCGTGAGGCGCTTGGGCGAGCGGATCACCCCGGCGTAGTTCCACATCGTGTGCTGGATCTGCAGCATGTCCTGCCGGATCAGCACGGGATCGGCCTCGCGGGTCGGGCTTTCCCACGGGCGTGGCGCGGGCAGGCGGAATTTTTCGCGCACGATGTCGGTGCCGTCGGCCAGCGCGGCGAACTTCGCGCTCACGAGGCACTCGAGCAGCGACGTGCTCGCAAGGCGGTTCGCGCCGTGCAGGCCTGTGCAGCCGGTCTCGCCGATGGCGTTGAGGTGCCGCACGCTCGTGCGCCCGTGCAGGTCCGCGTGCACGCCGCCGCACGCAAAGTGCGCCGCCGGCACCACCGGGATCGGCTCGCGCGTGATGTCCACGCCGTGCGCGAGGCAGCGCTCGAAGATCGTCGGGAAGCGATCGCGGATGAAGTCCGGCGTCATCGCCGAGAGATCGAGGAGCGCGTGCGGCTCGCCGCTCGCGGCCAGCTCCTGCTTGATCGCGCGCGCCACCACGTCGCGCGACGCCAGCGAGCCGCGGGGATCGACGGCGTCCATGAAGCGCTCGCCGTGCGCGTTGCGCAGCACGCCGCCCTCGCCCCGCAGCGCCTCGGTCACGAGGAAGCGCGGCGCGTTTTTCTTCGCGAAGACCGTCGGGTGGAACTGCACATACTCGAGGTCGATGAGCCGCGCGCCCACGCGCCAGGCCATCGCCACGCCGTGACCCACGCTGCCGGGCACATTCGTGGAGTGCAGGAAGATCTGCCCGAGCCCGCCGGTCGCGAGGATGGTCTTCTTCGCCACCATCGCGACGGTCTCACCGGTCGCCGTGTCGAGCACGTAGGCGCCGAAGCACGTGAGCGGCTCGTAACGATCGGCGAGGCCGTCGGAGTTGTGCGAGAGCGTGAGCAGGTCGATCGCGACCCAGCCGGCGCGGCGCGTGATCTTCGGTGTCGCGTCCACGCGCGCCGCCACCGCCGCGAGGATCGCGTGGCCCGTCGCGTCCTTGGCGTGGATGATGCGCCGCGCGCCGTGGCCGCCCTCGCGCGTGAAGTCGAGCGTCCCCGCCGCATCGCGATCAAAGCCGATCGCGAGCTCATCGAGCAGCAGCTCCTCCACCGCGCGCGGACCCTCGTGCACGAGATGCTCGACGGCCACCGGATTGGCGGTGCCGTCGCTGGCGATCGTGATGTCATGCGCCAGCGCAGCCGGATCGCGCGACGTGTCGTAGATGATCCCGCCCTGCGCCCAGTCGCTGTTGGCAGCGAGCGGCTCGGCCAGCGAAAGCAGCTCCACGGAGAGCCCGAGCTTTGCGGCTTGGAGCGCATATGCCGAGCCGGCCAGCCCGGCGCCGATGACGAGGCAATCGGTTTGGAAGGTGCGCATCATCATGACCGCTTCTCGTCCTTGCTGAGTGCGAAACCAGCCAGCTTCAAAATACCTCCGACGATGCCAAACGTAACTAGCCCGACGGCAACGATGAGACCTTTCGCTGAAGCGCTCTTAATCGAGAAAAACAAAGGCTCCCACAAATCGGGAAAGGCCAACGCAACGATCATCGCCGCGATAGCTGCGAGGGTCGCGCACCAACCCGCAGCACTCAATATTCGGCCCGGGCCGACATAAACGCGAAAGCTCTTCATGCGGGCTGCAAATCCAAACTCAAGTCCACGGCCACGGCCGAGTGGGTGAGGGCGCCGATGCTGACCACGTCGACGCCGGGCAACGCGTAGTCCCGGCTCGTCTCCAGGCGCACGCCGCCCGAGACCTCGACCACCGCGGCGCCGGCAATGAGCGCGACGGCGCGGCGGATCATCTCGGGCGGCATGTTGTCGAGCAGGATGATCTCCGCGCGGGCGCGGAGCGCCTCCTTCACCTCGG
>JAEUHB010000097.1 GCA_016794665.1 Opitutaceae bacterium | reverse complement strand
GCGCTCGCGCTGGAGAAATACGGCTCGAAAAAAATCTCGTGGGCCGAGGCCTGCGAGCCCGCGCGCCGCCTCGCCGAGGGCCATGTGCTCACGCAAGGCGCGATCGCGTCGATGCGCGGCGGCGCGCGGCTCGCCTTGTTTCCCGAGTCGAAACGGATTTTCCAAAACAACGGCGCCTTCTGGCCCGCCGGCGAAACGTGGCGCCAGCCCGACCTCGCGGCGACGTTTACGCGGCTGCAAGCCCGCGGGCCGCGCGAATTCTACGAGGGCGAGACCGCGGAAAAAATCGCCGCCGCCATGGCCGCCCACGGCGGCACGATCACGCTCGCCGACCTGAAGGGCTACCGCGCGGCCGAGCGCGAGCCGCTGCGCGGCGCGTATCGCGGCCACACGATCGTGACGATGCCGCCGCCGAGCTCCGGCGGGCTGATTCTTTTGCAGATGCTCGCGATGCTGGAGCCCGTCGATGTGCGCGCGCTCGGGCAAAACTCCGCCGCGAAGATCCACCTGTTCACCGAGGTCATGCGCCGCGCGTTCCGCGACCGCGCGGAATACCTTGGCGATCCCGACTTCGTGTCCGTGCCCGTCGCCGAGCTGCTCGATCGCGGCTATCTGAAGCGCCGCATGCTCGACTTTGATCCGGCGCGGGCGACGCCGAGCGGCAAGGTCGAGCCAGGCCTCGGGCCCGCGAAGGTGTCGTTTGCCTTTCAGCCGCGCCACGAGGCGACGGAGACCACGCACTTTTCCGTCGTCGACGCCGCGGGCAACGCCGTCGCCAACACCTACACGCTCAACGGCAACTTCGGCAGCGGCGTCACGATTCCCGGCACCGGCGTGCTCATGAACAACGAAATGGACGACTTCACCGCGAAGGTCGGCGTGAAGAACATGTTCGGCCTCCTCCAGGGCGCGGCCAACAGCATCCAGCCCGGCAAGCGCCCGCTCTCGGCGATGACGCCCACGATGGTCTTCAAGGACGGCAAGCTCGTGCTCGTCACCGGCAGCCCCGGCGGCCCCACCATCATCAACACCGTGCTGCAAGTCGTGACCAACGTGATCGACTTCGGGATGCCCGTGGCGCAGGCCGTCGAGGCCCCGCGCGTGCATCACCAGTGGATGCCGGACCAGCTCACGCACGAGCGCTTCGGCATGTCCGCCGACACACTCGCGCTGCTGAAGGCCAAGGGCCACACCGTCCACGAGCGCCAGTCCTACGAAGGCGCCTATCAAGGCGACGCCGAGACGATTGCGATCGATCCGAGGACAGGCCACCGCCTCGGCGCCGCCGATCCGCGCAAGCAAGACTCGCGGGCCGTGGCGCATTAGTTGCCAAAAAAAAAGGCGCGCCGTTGTCGGCGCGCCTCGGATGACATGGCAAAAGGGCAAGGCCTTCGCCTGCGAGCTCAGAACTTGTAGGTGAGGGACGCCTTCCAGTCGCGCGGGGTGCCCACAGTCACGGCGCCGCGGCTGCCGGCGGCGAGGATGTAGTCCTTGTCCAGCGCGTTGAGGATCGTGACGGCGCCGGACCACTGGCCGCGGCGGTAGGTCACGCCCGCGTTCACCAGCGTGCGGCCCGCGACGAGGAACGAGGGCTGCACCGGCACAAACGGCGTGGCGCCGGGGAGCGCGCGCGTGGTCGTGAAGCCGGTGGCGTTTTCGCCCGCGACGTCACCCTTGTGGTCGAGCGCGACATTGAAGCCCCAGTCCTTGAGCGCGCCTTCGGTGAACCGGTAGTCGGCGTAGAAGGCGTAGGACTTGTCCGGGATGCCGCGCACGCGGACGTTGGTGATGGGCTGGCGGATTTTCACCTTCGTGATGTTGCCGATGAAGGTGAGGTTCTTGTTCAGCGAATAGGTGGTCTCGAACTCCCAGCCCTTGGACGTGAGGTCGAGGAGCAGGAACTGCGGGAGCAGCGCCGCCGCGGCGAAGTCGCCGAGGGACTGGAGGCGGAAGAACTCGGAGTTGGTCACCGCGGTGTTCTTCTGCGCGATTTCGAAGTAGGAGGCGGAGGCGGTGAGGCGGCCGCCGAGCAGCGAGGTCTTGGCGCCGTATTCCTCCTGGCCGCCCTGCGCGAGCTTCAGGTTGGGATCGGTCACGCCGGCATTGAGCGAGCCGGGCATGGTGCCGCCCGTGGTGTTGCGGCTGTAGAAGAGGGAGACCTCCTTGATGGGCTTCACGACGGCGCCGAACGACGTGGCGTTGCTCGTGAGGTTGAACGCAGGCGAGTTGGGGAACGCGGGATTGATCGCCGTGCCCGTGGTGTCGGTGCGCGTGAGCGTGCCGAAGTAGCGCGAGACACCACCGGAGAGCTGGATGCGGCCGTTCCACAGCGTGAGGTTCTCGTAGGCGAAGACCTGCAGGTCGTCGTGCTTGCCCTCGCGATCGATGCCGAGGCCGGCGGTGGAGAGGCCGGGGCGGATCGCGGGGAAATTGTAGGGCGGATAAGTGATCGACGAGAGGTTGTTGGCGGGGACTGAGCCGCGGTTGAAGGCCGGGGGCGAGACCCAGTGGACCTTGGAGGTGTTGGCGGCGAAGCCGGCGAGCGTGAGCGAGCGGCCGGCCGAGGTATCGAACGTGATCGCGTAGTCGTTCTTCAGGTGAGCCTCGGTGTATTCGAGGTCGTTCTTGCCGTTGTTGCGCGTGAAGACCCAGGTCGACGGGTCGGTGACGGGGACGGGCGTGCCGACGAGCGTGACGCCGGGCGCGGCGTTGTAGGCGGCGGTGTTCCAGTTCACGCCGGGCTCGTAAAGGCCGGTGAACGGGTTGCGGCTGCCGCCGCCGGCGTTGGTGACGCCGGCGCTGGTGCCGCCGATGTCGTAGCGGCGGACATGGTTCGCCATCACGTAGAGGCGCGAGGTGACATGGGAGCCGAGGGTGGAGAGCAGCTCGGCGCTGGCGCGCTCAGTGGAGCGGTGGCGGGTGTCGGTCTTGTCGCCGAACTGCCAGTCGCGCGGCACCCCGCGCACGATGCGGGCGGTCTGGTTGAAACCCACGCTCGGATCGAGCGGGAGGCCGCCGAGGTTGGTCTCGCGGTTCTGCACGAAGTCGGCCTTGAGCGTCAGCTTGTGCTGCGGCGAAATCTGGTAGGAGAACGAGGGCGCGAGCTCGTAGCCGTTGCGATACTGGCCGTTGACGTAGTAGTCGACGCGCCAGAGCGAGTAGACGAGGCGCATGGCGGCCTTGCCGTCCTTCGTCAGCACGCGGTTGTAGTCGAGGTCGAAGGTGTTGCCCGAGTAGTTCGAGGCACCGAGCGTGATGGTCGCGGCGTTCTTGCCGAAGGGCGACTTCGTGATGGGGTTCATCACGCCGCCGGGGCTGCCGCCGGGGACGAGGATGGCATTCGGGCCCTTGAGAATCTCAAGGCGCTCGATGTTGGCGACGGATTGCGTCATGCTGTAGCCGTCCGCGCCGGAGATCATGGTGCCGTCGATGAACTCGGCCGAGACCTGGAAGCCGCGGATCGAGTAACGGTCGCCGCCGTAGGGCAGCGTGTTCTCCACGATGGGCGTCACATACTTCGCGGCGTCGAGCATGCGGATCGAGCCGGAGTCCTTGATGAACTCGCTCGAGACCACGGAGATCGTCTGCGGGATGTCCTGGATGGGCATCGCCACGCGCGAGGCGGAGAGCGCCTGCTGCGACTGGTAGGGATTCACGGCGGTTTCCGTGATCACAAACTGCGCGAGCTGGACCGTCTCGTCGCCAGGCTTGGCGGCGGGCGCGGCCTGGCCGAGGAGGGAGGAAGTCGCGCTCACGGCGAGCGCGACGACGGTGACGAGTGCGCGGGAGGCGCACAGGGATTTGCTTTTCATGGGTTTGTCGGGTGGGCCCGCACCACGGCCCGCACAGGGATGCGGGCGCTGACTCGTGGAACGGGGAGAGCGGGCTCTCGCAACCCACAACTGCCATCAGGCTCCCACTGTCTACGTGCCGACGGGCCGTAGCGTCCGGCAATTCGTCGGACACTACGGCGCCACGCGCGCCGCCGCGGCCCACGAATCGAGCACCAAGCGCGACTTCTCGCGCTCCCACTCCGCCGGCGAAAACACGCTCAGCCGCTCGCGCGTAATCGCGGGCACATCGTCGGTGACGGCGCGCGTGCCGCCCTCGCGTTCCCCGGTCGCGTAGAGCTTGTCCATCGGATGACCGGTGCGCGCGGCCCACGGGCCGATGTGCAGGCCATCGAGCGCGCCGAGGGAGGCCGTGGTCCAGTTGGGAAAATCGAGCGTGCGCTCCAGCCAAAGCGCCGCGGGCTTCTCCAGCCAGTAGGGCCGGTGGCTCGTGCGATCGGTAAAGCCGAACTCGAAAACGCCGGCCGCCGTGCCGCGCAGGGCGACGACCCGCTCGCGCAGCGCCGTGAAAAACGGCTCCTGCGTGCGCGGTATCTCCACGACGGTGTCGGCTCGGCCGTTCCACACCAGCGTCGGCCCGCGGGCCGCGTGCAGCGCGTAGATCATCCCGCCGCGGTCCTCGCCGAGAAACGACAGCGAGCGCCACGGCAGCGCCTGGCACATCGGCTTGCTGCGGCTCCAATGATCGCCGTCGCCGCTCAGGTTGCCGCCGCCCACGAGCACGCACGCGCGGAGCCGCGGCTCCACCGCGCCCGCGAGCGCGAGCACAAACGACCCCATCGAGTAGCCGCCCGCGCCGATGCGCGCCGGGTCCACCTCGGGCCGCGCGGCGAGCACCGACACCGCCTGCATCACCTCCGTGATCATCAGGCCGGCGAGGCGGCGGGCGAGCGCCTCGCCGCCCTTCAGCTTGTCGTGATCGCGCGTGCCCGACTGGCGCAAGGCGCTGCGTTCGCCTTCGCCCGCGGGATCATAGGTGAGCACGGCGGCGCCGGCGCGGGCGAAGGCGATGCCCGTCATGTAGGCATACCACGAGAATTTGTCGCCGCCGTGGCCGTTGACGACGATGAAGCCGGGCATCTTCCCGCCCGGCGGCAACGGGTCCGGCAGGTAGAGGATCGCGGGCACGCGCGCGCCCAGCGTCGTTGCATAGGTGAGCGCCTCGGCGCGCACGCCAGGAGCGGGCGAGAATGCCCGGTGCGCGCGCAGGTCGAGCGCCGGCACCGGATCGATGAAGAAGTTCGCGCGGATGCGCGCGCGCCATTCCGTGATGCGCGCGGGCGTGAGCGGCTCGGCGTGCACCGCGAGCACGGCTGCCAGCGAGATGAGCGCGGCGAACGGGCGCTTCATGGCCGCACACTTTTCGCGCCGCCCGCGCCGAGCGTGCGCGCAATCCACGCGACGACGCGGTCGCCATAGTCGGGCATGATCGTGTTCCAGTTGATCATGCCGTGCGCGCCATCGGGCACGACGAGAAGCTCGCAGGACACACCGACCGCGCGCAGGCGCGCCTGAAAGGCCTCGGACTGCGCAAACGCCACCGTCCTGTCGCCCGTGCCGTGCGGCAGCAGGAACGGCGGCAGCCCCGGCCGAACGTGCGTGATCGGCGAGGCCTCGCGCAGCAGCACCAGCGCCGGGGCATCCGGGGTCTCGCGCCCGAGCAGATTCGCAATCGCCTTGTGCAGCGGCGCACCGGCAGGCGCCATCGCCGCCAAGTCGAAGACGCCGTAGAACGGCACGACGGCCGCGACGCGCGTCTCCGCACCCGCCCGCGCCGCCGCCAGCGCAACGAGGTGCCCGCCGGCGGACTCGCCCGAAAGCGCGAGGCGCCGCGGATCCACGCGGTGCGCGGCGGCGTGCGCCTTCACCCAGCGGATTGCGGCCTCGACATCCTCGATGCACGCGGGGAAGCGGTGTTTCGGCGCGAGCCGGTAGTTGATCGAAAACCAAGCGAAGCCGGCGCGCTCCAGCGGCGCGTGCAGCGGCGCGATGAACGCCTGCCGCGGCCCGCCGGATTTGTCTCCGGTCGTCCAGCCGCCGCCATGCACAAGGATGACGGCGGGAAACGGCCCGGCGCCGTCGGGCACGTAGGCGTCGAGCCGCAGGCTCTCGCCGGCGGCGACGCCGTATTCGACATCGGTATGCCGGGCGGCCTGCGCCGTCGGGCAGAGGAGCGGGCCGCACATGGCCAGGATGGGCAGGAAGGGGATTTTCATCGGGGCGGGGCGTCGGGCGATTGCCCGCCATTCCGCGGGCCGGCGCAATCTTTCCCACGCGCCCGGCGCAGCGCCGGTGCGACTAGAAATTCCCATTGCCCGCACCCGGCGCGCCGCGTTCTCTCCCCGCGCTCCACCCTCCCCCCGACGCCTAGCTTGGAATTCCGTCCGCCGTGCGCCCTTGTCCACGGCTGGCCGGTTACATCCCTCCGCCCATGATCACACCACGTTTGCTCCGTCGCGCGCTCGCGCTGGTCCTCGCCGCCGCCCTCGCCAGTTCCGCCGCACACCTCGCCGCCCAATCGCCCGCGACCGGCTCGATCTCCGGCCGCGTGCAAAACGAGGCCACCGGCCAATACCTGAACAACGCCCGCGTCACCGTGAAGGGCACGGACCTCACGGCGTTCACTGACGAAGCCGGCGCCTTCGTGCTCGCGCGCGTGCCCGCCGGGTCCGTCGTGCTCGAGGTGCTCTACTCCGGCCTCGATGCGGCGCAGGTGCCGCTGACGCTCGCGCCCGGCGAGCGCGCCGAGCGCGACGTCAATCTGAGCAGCCGTGTTCGCTACGGGGCCGCGCCTTCGTCGTCCGGCGTAGTGAAGCTCGACGCTTTCGTCGCCTCGTCGTCGCGCCTCACCGAGGGCGAGTCGCTCGCGACCAACGAGCAGCGCTTCGCGCAGAACATCAAGAATGTCGTCGCCACCGACGCCTTCGGCGACGTGACCGAGGGCAACGTGGCCGAGTTCATGAAGTTCATGCCCGGCGTGACCATCGAGTATTCCGACGCCTCGCCCAACGCCGTCGCCGTGCGCGGCTTCGATCCCAACATGACCGCCGTATCCGCCGACGGCGCGCAGCTCGCCAACGCCTCCGGCAGCGCCGCGAACCGCGCGTTCCTGTTCACCCAGGTCTCGATCAACAACGTCTCGCGCATCGAGGTCACCAAGGTCCCCACGCCCGCCAACCCCGCCGACGGCATCAGCGGCACCGTGAACATGATCAGCAAAAGCGCGTTTGAGCGCGCGCGCATGGCGTTCAACTACCGCGTCTTCGTCTCCGCCTCCAGCGACGGCATGCAGCTGCGCAAGCAACCTTTTCCCTTCGACACCTACGAGAGCCGCGTGAAGCCCGGCTTCGACTTCGACCTCACGCTCCCGATCACGAAAAACTTCGGCCTCGTCCTCACCGGCCTCAGCTCGAAGCAGTGGAACGAGCAGAACATCTCAACCATGACGTGGAACGCCACCGCCGCCGGCACCGGCGCCACGCCGGCGCGGCCCTTCCTGCAAAGCCATGCGATCATCGACGCGCCGAAATGGTATACCCGCGACTCCACCAGCCTGAAGGCCGACTGGCGCATCGGCCGCCACTCCGTCCTCTCCCTTGGCGGCCAGGCCAGCTACTACGTCGACAAGAACGGCAACGTCACCCGCACCGCCACCGCCGGCACCAATGCGACACCCAGCATCGCCGGCGGCACGCCGCTGAGCTACGACGGCACCCGCACGGTCGGCGCGACCGGCCGCGGCGGCGTCACCTTCAGCGGCAATTTCCTCCACATCGGGGCCCGCACCATCGCCGCCAACACCCGCTACCGCTACAACGACGGCACCTGGCTCATCGACAGCGCCGCCAGCATCTCGAACTCCAAGACGTGGCGCCGCTACGAGCAGAAGGGCAGCTTCCAGTCTCTCGCCACCGCGCTGCTCGTGCCCGTGCGCGTGACGTTCGAGGACATCAACGCCGTCCGCCCCGGCACCACGCGGGCCTTCGACAACACCAACCGGGAGGTCGATCTCTTCGACATCAACAACTACCGGCTCAACACCGCCGCGCAGACCGACTACCGCGACCACAAGGAGGACGTCTTCGGCTACAATCTCGACGTGCGCCGCGGTTTCACCGTGCTCGACATCCCGACCAATATCCAAATCGGCGGCCGCTACCGCGAGCAGGATCGCGACCGGCGCTCCTACAACCGCGCGTTCACCTACACGCCGCCCGGCGGGAATCCCTCGCCGGCGCCCTTCGTCGGCCAGATCTACAGCCACCGCCCGAATTACTTCGGCTTCGACAACATCCCCTGGCTCTCGAACAACCGCGCGGTCACCGCGTGGCGGCAGGACCCGCGCATCTTCACCCAGACCGCGGCGCAGCTCGTCGCCGAGGAGCAGAGCCGCATCGTCGGCTCCGAGCAGATCCGCGAGACCGTCACGGGCCTCTACGCGCAGACGGAGGCGCGCTTTTTCCGCAACCGCCTCACGCTCCTGACCGGCGTGCGCTACGAGAAGACCCACGACAAGGGCGCCGGCCCCGTGAACGAACCCGCCGCCGTCTGGCTGCGCGACCCCGACGGCACTTTCGCCCGCAACGCGGCCAACCAGCGTATCCGGAAACCCGAGGCCGGCGCCGTCGGCTCGATGGAGGAGCTGCGCCTCACCCGGCGCGAGCGCGCCAACTCCGCCAACCGCAGCTACGACGGCTACTACCCGAGCGTCCACCTCACCTACACCGCCACGGAGAAGTTTCTCGTCCGCGCCGCCTACGCCAAGACCTACGGCCGCCCCGATTTCTCCAACATCGTCCCCAACGCGACCATCTCGGAGAACGACATCGAGTTCTCGACCGACCCCAACGCGATCCCCGGCGACATCAACATCCGCAACACCGGCCTGAAGCCCTGGACCGCGGAGAACTACGACCTCTCCGCCGAATACTACACGGAAAGCGGCGGCCTCATCACCGGCGGAGTGTTCCGCAAGGACATCACCGATTTTTTCGGCACCCTGCAGACCATCGCGACGGAAGATCTCCTGGATGAGTTCGGCTTCGACCGCCAATACCTCGGCTGGCGCCTCAACACGACGGTCAACTCCGGCGACGCCCGCGTGCAGGGCGTCGAGTTCAACATCCGCCAGTCGCTCGCGCCGCTGGGCGGCATCGGGCGCTACTTCAGCGTCTTTGCCAACGCGACGAAGCTGAAGCTCCAAGGCAGCCGCACCGCGGCCTTCACGCGCTTCGTGCCGACAAGCGCCAACTGGGGCGTCACCTTCACCAAGCGTCCCCTCACCGTGATGGCCAACTGGCACCACCGCGGAGAACAGGACCGCGGCGCGTCCACCACCCAAGGCCCTCTTGCCAAGATCTATCAGGACGCCCGCACCACCCTCGACGTGAGCGTGAGCTACCAGCTGCACCGCCGCGCGACGATTTTCGTCAACGCGCGCAACGTGACCAACGTATGGTTCAACCAGTCGCGTTACCAGGACGACACGCCCCTTTACGCCCGCCGCGGCTCGACCAACTCCTACGGCGCCCAGTGGGCCTTCGGCCTGAAGGGGACGTTCTGAGCGGCGATGAGCGGCGGAGGCCTCGTGCCCGTGGGTTCGGGCCGTCCGCATTCGTAGCCCCGGCGGCAGCCGGGGCCTCGATCTCGAACCACCGCACCGGCAGGAGGCGCAACTACGAAGGCGGGCGGCCACGGTGCGGCGACCGGCCTGCCGCCGTTTTCCAAGCGCGCGCCGCGACGCTCCTGCTCTGCCGCTACGGCAAGGACCGCGCCTCGTCCGAGACTCGGGCTCGCAACGCGCGCGCTGTGCGGCACCGTCGCACACCATGAGCGCCTCCGCGCCTGCGGGCCGCCAGCCGGCCCTCGGCTTCATCTTTGTAACCGTCGTGCTGACCGTGCTGGGCTTCGGCCTGCTCATCCCGGTTCTGCCCGAGCTCGTCACCCAGTTCGAGCTAGGCGACCGCTCCGCCGGATCACACAGCTATGGCTGGCTCGTCAGCATCTACGCGCTGATGCAGTTCACCGGCGCGCCCATCCTCGGCGCGCTCTCCGATCGGTTTGGGCGCAGGAAGGTCATCCTTGTCGCGCTCGCCGGCGCCGCCATCGACTACGTGGCGATGGCGCTCGCGCCCTCGCTGACGCTGCTCTTCATCGCGCGCATGGTGGGCGGCCTGACCGCCGGCCTCATGTCCACAGCCAACGCCTACGTGGCCGACGTGACGCCGCCGGAGAAGCGCGCGCAGAGCTTCGGCCTGATCGGAGCGGCGTTCGGGCTGGGGTTCATCGTCGGTCCGCTCATCGGCGGCCTGCTCGGCCACATTGATCTGCGATTGCCGTTCTGGGCGGCGGCGGGCTGCACCGCGCTCAACTGGCTCTACGGCTGTTTCGTGCTGCCGGAGTCGCTCCCGCCGGCGAAGCGCCGCGCGTTCTCGTTGAAGCGCGCGAATCCCGTCGGCGCCCTGCTCGCGCTCCGCCGCTTCCCCACGGTGCTCCGTCTGGCGCAAGCCTTCTTCATCCTCACGCTCGCGCAGATGATGCTGTTTTCCATCTGGGCGCTCTACACGACGCATCGCTATGGCTGGGACCCGCGCCACGTCGGGCTCTCGCTCATGCTGGTCGGCGTCTCGGCCGCCATCGTGCAGGCCGGCCTCGCGCGGCGCATCATCGGGCGGCTTGGGGAACGCCGCGCCGTGATCCTCGGCCTGCTATCCTCCGCGGTCGCGCAGACGCTCTACGGCTTCGCCACCGAGAGCTGGATGGTCTATTCGGTGATCGTGCTCGGCTCCTTTGCGGGCATCGCGGGGCCGGCGATGCAAAGCCACATCACGCAGCGCGTGCCGCCCGATGAGCAGGGCGCCGTGCAGGGCATATACTCGGGGCTCGCCTCTCTGGCCGGTATCCCGGGGCCGCTGCTCGCGACGTGGACCTTTGGCTGGGCGATCGCGCCTGAGCGGAGCCTGCACGTGCCCGGGCTGCCGTTTTTCATCGCGGCGTCACTGGCGCTCACAGCGCTGGCACTGGCGGTGCGGTCGTTCCGCGTCGCTTCGCCACGCGCGTGAGGCGAATCAGCGCCCACCCATGGCCTTGGGTGCCGGCCTCGGGCTCTCGTCCATCGAAAAGATGATCGGCACCTGCATATGCGTGATCACGGGCGCACCGTTTTTTCGGCCGGGCTCAAAGCGCCACTGGCTCACCGCCTCGATCGCCGCCGCCTCAAAGCCCGCCTCGGTGGATCGGACCGGATAGGCGTTCTGCACGATGCCGTCTTGATCCACCAGGAAATCGATTACCACCTCGCCCCCGACCCCGCGCCGCCGCAACTCGAACGGATAGCGCGGGCGCGCTTGGAATACCGCGCGCGGGGTGGTGTCGAGCTGGCCGAGGTCGAGCGCTCCGGCGCTGCCCGCGGCTCGCCGATACCAAGCCGCTGCCTCGCGGCTGTCCCGCGGCAGGTTGACGCCCGTTTGGAAAGCCCGGCCAATCCGGCTCCAGCGGTCGGCGTCGCTGGCGGTGACCGCGCGTTTGGTCCAACTCTCCGCCCGCTCCGCATCGGGCTCGACGCCGAGGCCCCGCCGGTAGGCGTAGGCCACGCCGGCCATCGCCATCGCATCGCCCGTCTCGGCCGCGCGGAGACGCCACTCAAAAGCCACCTTCATGGCGCCGCCCTGACCGGCGGACTGCCGCTCGATCATCTGTGCGAGCTGGAGGGCCGCGGCGGCATCGCCCGCGCGCGCCTTGGCCTCAAGCTCGGAGGGCGTCGGGCCCGGCGGAGGCGGCACCGATCCAACAGAAACCGTGATCGGCGCCGTGGCGGGCGCCCTCTCAAGCGGCGGCTGCCCGCGCTGGGTCGCGGGATTCGGGGCGCGTCGCGCCGCGGGCGCCTGCCGCATCCGGGAGAAGTTGCTCCACTGAAAAGCCAGAAACCCGCCCACCAAACCGAGCCACAACATGCACCCCACGGCGATGAGCACAAAGCGGCGGGGACTGCCGCTGCGCGTCGCAAACTGGGGCTCGATCTCCGGCTTCATGACGGGACGCTGACGATCCATGCCGCGCCCTGCCGGAAATGCAACCGTGTGCCGCAGACGGAGGACTACTTCGACTCGTCGATCGCGAGGAAGGTCGGGGCGCCGTTGCGCCAGATGCGCAGCAGGAACTTCGGACCCTTGATTTCCTCGCTCAACTTGACGGCCTGATCGACATCCGTGAGCGGCCGGCGATCGATCTCGAGGATGATGTCGCCCTCGCGCAGGCCTTGCTTGGCGGCCGGAGTGTCAGGCTCGATTGCTGTCACGATGACGCCGTTGAAGCGGGCGGGCAGGCCGGCCTGGGAGCGGACGTCCGGCGTCACGGGGCCGACGCCCACGCCGTTGAGGATGCCCTCGTCCTTTTTCGGAGCGGGCGCCTCCTCCCGCGCGATGGCGGCCTCGTCGCGACGGGCAAGCGTGGCGTGGGTGGTGACCGCCTTGCCGTCCCGCAGGTAGCCGATGGCGACCTTGGTGCCAGGCGCAATCTGGCTGACGGTAAGGAGGAGGTGGCGTGCGTCGCGAATCTCGGTGCCGTTGATCTTCACGATGACGTCACCCGCCTTGAGGCCAGCCTTGTCGGCCGGGCTGTCCTCGGTGACCTCGCTGAGGAGCGCGCCCCTCTCGGTGCCGAACTGCGCCGTGAGCGCCTCGTCGAGCGCCTGCGGGCGCACGCCGAGGAAGCCGCGCTCGACCTTGCCGGTGGCCGCGAGCTGCGTGGCGACGGAGCGCGCGAGGTTCGCCGGAATCGCGAAGCCCACGCCGGCAAAGCCCCCGCTGCGGCTCAGGATGGCGCTGTTGATGCCGATGAGGCGGCCATCGGTATCGAGCAGCGCGCCACCGGAGTTGCCGGGGTTGATGGCGGCGTCGGTCTGGATGAAGTCCTCGAAGACGCCCATGCCCATGCCGCGGCTGAGTGCGCTCACGATGCCGCGGCTCACCGACTGCCCGACGCCAAAGGGATTGCCGATCGCGAGAACCACGTCGCCCACCTCGAGTTTCTCGCTGTCGCCAAAGACGGCGGGGGTGAGTCCCGCGGCGTCGATCTTGAGCACGGCGAGGTCGGTGCCTGGATCGCGGCCGACAACCTTGGCTTCGAAGCGTTTGTTGGATTCGCCGAGCGAGACGCGCACGTCGTCAGCGCCGTCGATCACGTGGTTGTTGGTGAGGATATAACCGTCAGCGGTGATGACGACGCCAGAGCCGAGGCCCTGCTGCTGGCGATCGGGACCGCGGTTGCCGGGATTGTTGCGCTGCGGGGCGTTCTTGCGGTTGTTGTTGCCGCGATTGCGCGGCGCGGGCGCGGCGTCAGGGTCGATCTCGTCGTCGGGCAGGTTGAAGAACCGGCGGAACATCGGATCGTTGAACAGTTGCGACATGTCCTGTCCGCGGACGGTCTTGGTCGAGAAGACGTAGACGACGCTCGGGGCGGTGCGCTTGACGATGTGCGCGTAGCTCACGCGATCGGCGGCATCGCGGTTGATGGGCTTGGCGTCGACGGGGAGATTGAGATCGGCCCGGGGGCCGTCGGCCTTGGCTGTTTCGGCGACGGCTTTGCGGGATTTGGCGGCCTTTCCGCCCTTGGCCTCCGCCGCCCACGCGGTGAGGCCGGCGGTGGCGGCGCAGGTCAGGGCGAAAACAACGGCGGCGGAGAGGGCTGAAAGAGTGGTAGAGCGCGGATTCATGGGAGACGGGGATGCGAGACAGGCGAAGCGAGCAGCGGTTCGTTTACGAGTCGCGCCGCGAAAAGCAAACTGCCGTTCGCTTCGGGCGCTGCATCCGACCAGGCGGGTAACCCGTAACCCCCAAGCTGACATGCGCCACTCGCTGCTCCTCATCCTCCCTTTCCTCGCCCCTGCCCTGCCCGCCATGGCCGAACTCCAAGCCTTCCCGCCGACCCGCGTCGGCCAGCCGGAGCTCAAGACGCTGCCCGCGGGCGTGCTGCTCAAGAGCTCCGGCAGCGGTGGCTATTTCGCGCAGGCCAATGGCCTTTTCATGCCGCTTTTCCGCTATATCCAGCGCCACGAGATCGCGATGACGGTGCCGGTGGAGGCGCAGGTCGATCAGGCCGCGATGTATTTCTGGGTGGCCGAAAGCGAGGCCGCCAAAGTCGCCGGCAATGAGTCCGGGGTCGTCGTCGAGCGCCGGGCGGCGCGGCCGGTCGCGAGCCTGGGCGCGCGCGGCTCCTACTCGGAGAAGAACTTCATCACCACCCGCGACCGCCTGCTGGCCTGGGTGCGCGAGCAGCCAGGCCTCGAAGCCGCGGGTGAGCCCTACGCCGTGTATTGGAGCGGCCCGTTCACCCCAGGGTTTCTCAAGCGCTACGAAGTTCACGTCCCTGTGCGCAAGAAGCCGGCAAGTTAGTGGCGGCTGGGCGGGCGGAGAGGCTGACGCGCCAAAGCGCGGAATTGACCCCGCCGGCCGGCGCGGGCTAGCTCTCGCTTCTTATGTCCGCCGACTCCTCCGCTCCCGCTGTCACCATGGACGCCATCGTCGCGCTCGCGAAGCGCCGGGGCTTCATCTTCCAGTCGTCGGAAATCTACGGCGGATTCAACGGCTTCTTCGACTACGGCCCCCTCGGCTCCGAGCTGAAGAAGAACATCCGCGACTGCTGGTGGGCCGACATGGTGCGCCGCCGCGACGACATCGTCGGCATCGAGACCTCCATCATCATGCACCCGAAGGTGTGGGAAGCCTCCGGCCACGTAGCCGGCTTCAGCGACCCGCTCGTGGACTGCAAGGTGAGCAAGCAGCGCTTCCGGGCGGATCAGTTGTTCTTCGCTGCCGTCTATGTAACCGAACACGAATTCACGCTAAAGACGCTCCGGGAACAGGGGGTTAGCCCCGCCTTCTATGTTTCTGCTTTAGAAAGTGAACGCACCTCAGACGAGATCCGAGGGGCCGCTGAGAATCTGAAGCGCAAGAAAGCGCTCAAAGGTTTTATGGTAGTGGGTCCCGCTCGCGACTTCACCGAGGCCAAGCCCGAGGAGATTTCCCTCATCCCCTCCCCCGCCACCGGCGAGCCCGGCAGCCTCACGGAGGCGCGCGCGTTCAACATGATGTTCCAGACGAACGTCGGCGCGATGACCGATGCCTCGTCGGTCGCCTACCTCCGCCCCGAGACGGCGCAGGGCATGTTCGTCGATTTCAAGAATGTCTGGGACACGGGCCGCGTGAAGCTGCCCTTCGGCATCGCGCAAATCGGCAAGTCGTTTCGCAACGAGATCACGCCGCGCAACTTCATCTTCCGCTCGCGCGAGTTCGAGCAGATGGAGATGGAATACTTCATCCACGAGGACGCCGACTGGGACAAGTGC
>JAEUHB010000221.1 GCA_016794665.1 Opitutaceae bacterium | reverse complement strand
GCCAACGCCGCCGAGTGGGCGCAACAAAAGGCAACGTGGATGCGCGCGCTGCGGGAGAAGGTGTTTCGCGGGTGGCCGGCGGAGGGGGAGGCGTTGGAAATCCGGGCCCTAGGCGGAGATTTTGCTCACGCACGCCGAGTCGACACCTACGGTTTCACCTCTCACCAAGGTGTCCGCCTATCTCTCACGATCCACAAATCCTACGACCTCACACTTCCGAAACCTAAGAAACTGCTTCTGCTCGTCTCCGACTCACTGCCCTTCGACGATCTCGACGGCACCACGATTGAAAAGATCTACACGGGTGAACTCGCCGTCGCGTATTTCCTTCCACGCGGCATCGGGCTGACAAGATCGGCTCTCTCGGCTGCCGATCAAATCGAAGTCCGCCGCCGCTACATGCTGCTCGGCCAGACCGTCGACTCGATGCGCGTGTGGGACATACGCCGCGCCGTGGCCGCCCTGCGCAGCGAAGAGCTTTTCGGCGACACGCCGATTATGCTCGTCGGCTATCGCGACCAAGCAATCAACGCGCTCTATGCCTCGTTGTTCATCGAGAATATCGAGAACCTTCGGCTCTTCGACGCGCCTGCATCGCACGCGAGCAGTCCCGACTACCTCAACGTCCTTCGCTTCCTCGACATTCCGCAGGCCGCCGCCATGTCGGCCGAACATCGCCCCGTGACGTTCTATGGCTTAAGATCAGCTGAGTGGTCGTGGACCACCCAAACCGCCCAGCGCCTCGGCTGGCCGCGCGAACGGCTTTCGTGGTGAAACCGCGCAAATTTGGAGCCGCGGCGCCCCCGCCGCGGCAGAGCGCACCCGCCGCGCCACGCCTATCCGAAACGCGCCGAGGGCGCCGCGTCGCCAACCAAACCGTCGGCCACACCAATCCCGCCGCACCCCGCAAACCCGGCCTGCACCCGCGCAACCCGCACGGCGCCGGCTATGATTTCCCCGCGCTCATCCGCGTCGCGCCCGATCTCGCGCGCTTCGTGCACCCGAGTCCCGTCGGCCGGCCCACAATCAACTTCGCCGATCCGGCGGCGGTGCTCGCGCTCAACCGCGCGCTGCTGCGCCACCACCACGGCATCGAGGGCTGGTCGATTCCGCCCGGCTATCTGTGCCCACCGATTCCCGGCCGCGCCGACTACCTGCACCACCTCGCCGATCTGCTCGGCGAACCGCACGGGCCGGGGACCACGATCCTCGATGTGGGCACCGGCGCTAACTGCATCTACCCGCTGCTCGGCGCGGCGTCGTTTGGCTGGAGTTTTGTCGGCACCGACATCGATCCCATCGCGCTCGAGGCGGCGCAGCGCAACGTCGCCGCCAATCCCCGCCTCGCCGGCCGCATCGCGCTGCGGCTCCAGCGCGATCCGCGGAAAATCTTCGCCGGCGTGACGGCGCCGGGAGAGCGCTTCGCGGCCTGCGTGTGCAACCCGCCCTTCCACGCCTCCGCCGCCGAGGCCGACGCCGGCACGCGCCGCAAGCTCCGCAACCTCGGCCTCTCGCTGAAGCGCGAGCCCGCGCGCAATTTCGGCGGGCACGCCCGCGAGCTGTGGTGCGAAGGTGGCGAAGCCGCGTTCATCCGCCGCATGATCACGGAGAGCGCGGCGCGCCCGGAGCTTTGCCGCTGGTTCACCACGCTCGTCTCGAAGGATGAGCACGTCCCCGGTTTGCACGGCGCCATCCGCGCCGCCGGCGCGACCGCGCTGCGCACCATCGACCTCGCGCCCGGCCAGAAGCGCGCCCGCATCGTGGCGTGGAGTTTTGCCAGCGAGTCCGGCCGCCTGCAGTAACGCGGGACCGCGTAGGAATTCGAAAGGAGTTTGACCGCGGATTGCGCGGATACCACGGATTCGATCAACGCGGGCGGGCATTTATCCGCGTCATCCGCGTAATCCGCGGTTAAGTTTGGTTCCGGTTCCGGCACGGTCCCGCATCCGCGGGACGCGCGCTACTCTCCGCTCGCCACCGTCGCGCGCAGTTTCCCAAACTCGCGCCCATGAAAAAACTCCACTGGGGCGTCCTCGGCGCCGCCAAGATCGCGGTCAACAAGGTCATCCCCGCGCTCCAGCGCTCGCAATTCGGCACCGTCGTCGCGATTGCGTCGCGCGATGCGGCCAAGGGCGAGGCCGCGGCCAAACAGCACGGCATCGCGCGGGTTCACGCCAGCTACGAGGCGCTGCTCGCCGATCCGGGCATCGATGCCGTCTACATCCCGCTGCCGAATCACCTGCACGTGCCGTGGTCGCTCAAGGCGCTTGCGGCCGGCAAGCACGTCCTCTGCGAGAAACCCATCGCGCTCCACGCCCGCGAGGCGGCCGAGCTCGCGGAGGCGGCGCAGCGTTTCCCCAAGCTGAAAGTCATGGAGGCATTCATGTATCGCTTCCATCCGCAGTGGCAGCGCGCGCGGGCGATCGTCGCGGCGGGCGGCATCGGCGAGCTGCGGTCGATGCACAGCCATTTCTCTTATTGGAACGTCGACCCCACCAACGTCCGCAACATCGCCGGCATCGGCGGCGGCGGCATGATGGACATCGGCTGCTACTGCGTG
>JAEUHB010000210.1 GCA_016794665.1 Opitutaceae bacterium | reverse complement strand
CGGCCGGCTTCGGGCGCGGCGCACCTCGCGGCATGGGCGCGGCGGAGCCCGGCGCTGGCGGCGCTGGCCGCGGGGCTGATTCTCACCGTGGCGGGCGCGGCGATCGCCCTGGCCCTCAAGAACCGCGAGCTCCGCGCCGCCATCGCGAGCTCCGAAGCGAGCCTTGCGGATGCGCTCGTGGCGCAGGCGCGGGCAGCGCGGCAGAGCGGGCGCATCGGCCAGCGGCACGAGGCCCTGCCGCTCCTGGCCAAGGCGGCGAAGCTCAAGCCTGATCTCGCGGTGCGTGACGAGGCGATCGCCGCGCTGGCGCTGCCCGACTGGGAGGCGATGCAGTCGAAAATTGTGGCGCCTGGTGATCCGCTCATGCTGGTGCCTTCGCCTGATTTTGCCCGCGTGCTGGCGGGCGATGTGACGGGCCGCGTCGCGTTGCACGACATCGGTGGCGCCGCCCCGCGACGGGTTTGGGCCGCGCCGGCGGGTTTGGCGGGCCCGCCGCAATTCTCCAAGGACGGGCGCTGGGTGGCTCTCCGGTCGCTGGATGACAAGGTCTGGGTGCTCTCCGCCGGCGACGGCCGCATCGTGTTCTCGCTGGAAGGTCGGCCGCATGCGCTCAAGGCCACAAACTCGCCGCTGCTCATCGGCCGCGATTTCGAATTTTCGCCTGACGGATCGATGCTGGCGCTGGCGCGGCCGGGCGGTGGGGTGACGTTCCACGCGGTGCCGGGCGGGGAAAATCTCGCCGAGTGGACGGCCGCGGAGTGGGTGACGGAGATCGCGTTTTCGCCCGACGGCGCGCGGCTGGCTGTCGCCGGCGGCCGGCAACCGGAGGACCGTTTGCTCGCAGTCGTCGAGGTGGGCAGCGGGCGGACCCTCGCGCGGTTGAAGCCGGCGCGGCGCGCGGAGTTTGTCGTGTGGTCGCCGGATGGCCGGTGGATCGCCACGCGGGTGAACGGCGGCTTTGCCGAGGTGCGTGCAGCGGAAAACCTCGCGGTGCGCACGACGCTGGCCGACCAGCGGTCGACGCATGCCCAGTTCTTGCCGGACGGCGAACGTCTTTTGCTCACGGAGGCCGCCGGTTCGACCCGCCTGTGGGACATCAACCTCGGCCGGCTCCAACTCGCCAAGGTCGATGGCGGGCGGGCCGGGGTCTGGTATGGCGGGGAGCCGTTGACCCAGTGGCGGGCGCATCGCGGCGGGGAGGCGCAGCTCTCGACATTTTCTGAAAGCCGGGTCGTCCGCATCCTTGCCGCGACCCACGAGCCGACCATGACGGCAGGCGCGGGAAATGCCCTGGCCGTCTCCGCCGATGGGCGGTGGCTGGCAATCGGCGTCACCGGGGGCGCTGTGCTCCTCGACCTGACCGGCCGGCAATCCGCGCTCCGCGTGCGCTCGGGTGGGTTGCAGGAACGCTGCTCGGTGCGGCTGGACGAGGCGGGCGAAGCCGTGTGGGTGGCCACATTTGGCAGCGGGCTGCGGCGGCATCCGCTCGAGCGTGATGCCGCGGGCGCGTGGACGGCGGTGCGCCCGGGCGAGCGGGTGGACGAGGAGCGCGGATTTATTTGCGGTGACTTCAACGCCGCGAGCGGGCGGCTCGCGCTGATGCGCCCGTCGGATGGCACCGTGAAGATTGTCGATGCGCGCCGTCGGGCCGCCATCGCGCGCTGGACCCACCCGGGTGCGGCGGACGTGGCGTTTTCGCCCGATGGCAGCCGGGTCGTCGTCAACGGCGAGCGGATCAACGGGGCGCCGGCGGCCATCCGCGATGCGTTGAGCGGGGACGTGATCGCGCGGCTCGCCGCCGAGCCCGACGACAACGTGGCCTGGAGCCCGGATGGCCGCTGGATCTACGCGCCCGGCAAGCAGCCCGATGCGATCTGGCGAGCCGACGGCCAGCGCGCGGCGGCGTTGCCGCGGGCCGGCGGTGGCGAGCGCCTGCATATCGGGGCGTTTTCGCACGACGGACGTTTGCTGGCCCGCGCGCAGGAAAACCGAATCGTGCAAGTGATCGACGTGGCGTCCGGGCGGCTGCTCGCGCGGCTCACGTCGCCGGAGCCGGTGGGGTGGATCGCGGGGCTCGCGTTCATCGGCGGCGACCGGCTGTGCATGGCGACGCGCGAGGCGCGGCTGCACCTGTGGGACCTCACGGCGTTGCGGCGGGAGCTCGGCGCGCTGGGGCTGGACTGGGTGGAGCAAGATTTCCGCCAGCCATGAGTCGAAAAGGCGCCGCTGCAGGCTCGGCGGCGCTGCGTGTCGCGGGTAGGGGCGTTTGAGGTGCGGCCTTGATTCGAGGGGCGAGGGTCGCACTGAAGGAATTCTCACTTCGGGGTGAAACTTCCGCGGCGTCTTTTAGAGATGACTCTTAGTGCGGACGACAACCTTCAGCTTGTGTCCCGCCTCCAACGTCATGTCACCCAATTCACCATCCTCAAGCGAGCGAGTTCCATCCGAAGGGTGTCTCGCCGCCGTTTTGCCCCGCGGTCCGCGCCCACCCACGACGCCGAAACGATACTTCCGCACCAACTCCCGTTTGTCCCTTGCTGGCCTATTTGCGTTTGTTGCGGTGGCTGTGGCTCCAGCGGCTACGTTCAGTTGGACGGCCGGCGACTTCGTGACAGGCGTCACCGCCCCCGAACCCCTCGCGGCCGGCGACGTTTTGAACATCGGCTCGGGCGGTCTGAAACGTTTTGTCGGCACGACGTTCACGAACCAAGGGACCGTCAACTGGCTCGCCGACAACCTGCAGGCTGGAAACGGAGCCTCGGTCACCAACGCCGGGCTTTGGGACGTCAAGGGCGACAACAGCCTGATCTGGGCTTTTGGCGGCCAGCCGACGTTCACCAACACTGGCACGTTTCGGAAAAGCGCCGGCGTTGGCACGACAACTCCCGGTTCCTGGAATTTTCAGAACAACGGCGGCACGATCGACGCCCAGACTGGCACGATCGACTTCTCCGGCAGCTCGAACGCGTTCAACGCCGGAACCATGTTCCGCGGCGCCGGCGTCACCCGGATCAGCGGCAACTCCGCCTTCAATGGCAATTTTCAGTCCGACAACCTGCTCCTCGCGGGCGGCACGTTCAGCGGCACCAACGCTGCGCTGGCCGGTGGTGTCGCCGCGGCCAGCGGCGCGGTCACTTGGAGCGGCGGAGACCTCGCGGGCACATGGACAATTGGCTCGGGCAACACGCTGACCGCCATCGATGGCGGCGCCAAGCGGCAGGTCGGATCCGACCTCGTCAACAACGGCACGATCCTCTGGAACAGCACGGCGAGCCTGCAGGGCGGCAACAGCTCCGTCCTCACCAACAACGGCGTGTTCGAGGCACGCCAGTCGGCGACGGTGACTTGGAATTTCGGTGGCCAGGCCGCGTTCGGGAACAACGCGACGGGCATCGTCCGGGCGGACAACAATTCCACCCTGACCTTCGGCAGCGTCGCGCTTACCAGCAACGGCGGGCTCTTCGAGGCGACATCCGGCAGCGCCATCGTCTACACCGGTGCGTCAAACCGCTTCAACGACGGCACCCGCTTCCTCGGCAACACCACGGTGGAGGGCAACGCGCGATTCGTTGACAACATATTCTCCGACGACCTGAGGTTCGTCTCTGGCGCCCAGACCGGCGGCGACGGCACGGCCGGATCGCGCGGAAGGTTCGCCGGGCAGGTCGGCTGGGAGGCGGGCGACTTGGCGGGCAACTTTGAGATCAAGAGCGGCGCCACGTTGACGGCCTCCGGCGGCGGCGCCAAGCGGCAGGTCGGATCCGACCTCGTCAACAACGGCACGATCCTCTGGAACAGCGCGGCGAGCCTCCAGGGCGGCAACACCTCCGTCCTCACCAACAACGGCGTGTTCGAGGCACGCCAGTCGGCGACGGTGACTTGGAATTTCGGTGGCCAGGCCGCGTTCGGGAACAACGCGACGGGCATCGTCCGGGCGGACAATAATTCCACCCTGACCTTCGGCAGCGTCGCGCTTACCAGCAACGGCGGGCTCTTCGAGGCGACATCCGGCAGCGCCATCGTCTTCAGCGGGAGCACGAACCGGTTCAACGACGGCACCCGCTTCCTCGGCAACACCGCGGTGGAGGGCAATGCGCGATTTGTGGATCTGATTCAGTCCAGCAACCTGCGGCTCGTGAGCGGGACGCAGACCGGCGGCGACGGCACGGCCGGATCGCGCGGAAGGTTCGCCGGGCAGGTCGGCTGGGAGGCGGGCGACTTGGCGGGCAACTTTGAGATCAAGAGCGGTGCCACGATGACGGCCTCCGGCGGCGGCGCAAAGCGACAGGTCGGATCAGATGTCGTCAACAACGGCACGATCCTCTGGAACAGCACCGCGAGCCTTCAGGGGGGCAACAGTTCCGTCCTCACCAACAATGGCGTGTTTAACGTCTCGACCGATGCGAGTATTGCGTGGGTGTTCGGCGGGCAGGCGGCCTTCGCGAACCATGGCACCTTCATCAAGTCAGGTGGCATGGGCGAGACGTCGATAGCCTCCTTGGCATTTTCAAATCATGGCACCGTCGATGTGCAAAGCGGGGCGATTCGTTTGCCGGGCGTTTTTTCCAACGACGGGACGCTGACCGGCTGCGGGACCTTGGTTTCGGGCCAGCTAAACAACGTCGGCGTGATTGCGCCGGGAGGAATATCGTCAACCGGGACCCTGACGCTGGCTGGTAACCTCTTCAATACAGGTGAAATTGCTTTTCAGTTCGGCGGGCTGGGAGCTGGCATGTTTGATATCCTGGCTGTTACCGGCACGGCGGCCTTCTCTGGCGGAATCATCAGCTTTGATTTTTCCGGATTTTCCCCTTCCGCAGGGGACAGCTGGGATTTTCTTTACGCCCCGGTGCTCACCGGCTGGGAGACCAATCAATTCATGTTTAGCGGATTGGGGCCGGACCTCACCTATGCTTTCGATTACGCCAACGGCGTGCAAACTCTTCGACTCCTGCGCGGCGCGGCCGGCCCGGTGCCGGAGGGTATGGCTGGTTCGGAGACGCTCGCCCTGATGGCGACTGCGCTCTCAATCTTGGGTTATCTTCGCCGGCGATTTGCCTGTTGAACGACGCTTGGTGAGAAACACCCGGATTTGAGCAGCACCTATCGATCGGTGGCTTCGCCGCCGGAGCCGGCGGGCTGGATCGCGGGCGGGGCGTTTGTCGGCGGCGACCGGCTGTGCATGGCGACGCGCGAGGCGCGGCTGCACCTGTGGGACCTCACGGCGTCGCGGCGGGAGCTCGGCGCGCTGGGGCTGGACTGGGCGGATCGGTAGCGGGTTTTCCGCGGAGTCGAGGCCCGGCGCGCAGTCGCTGGAAACTTTCCGTCGGCTTTTTGGAGAGAAGTTAGGCGCACCCTTCACGGCTGCCTGCGTCCTGATTTCCCGCTCCATGAAAACCATCCGCTTCATCGCCTTCGTTCTCCTTGCGGCTGCCGCCAGCCGCGCCGCCGTCATTTACGACCAGCCGCTCTTTTGGAACGGGTCGCCCGCCTCGGCCGTCGGCAACCCGTGGAATTCCCACCAGACTTTGGCGGGTCTCAGTTCAGGCTTCCGCGCATTCGACAGTTTTTCCTTGGGCTCGGCCGCCACCATCACGCAGGCGACTTGGTATGGCGTGTATCTTGCCGGCTCCCCGTTGGCAAACGCCGCGCCCAACACGAGCCTGTGGAGTATCGGGTTCTTTGCGGATGCAGCCGGCGCGCCCGGTGCGGTTCTTTCCACCACATCGTTGAGCCCTGGTTCCGTGACGCAAACGCTGCTCGGCGCCGGGCTGTTCGGCGCGAATCCCGTGAACGTCTACCAGTTCACGGCCGACCTGAATTCCTTCGATGCCGCGGCCGGCACCACCTACTGGTTCTCGCCGTTGAGCCAGCACGCCAATGCGTTTCCGGCCTTTGGCTGGCTAGCCGCCGCGGCGACGCAGGACAACACGAGCATCCAGCGTCAAATCGTGAATAACATCACGACGAACACCTTTGTGCGCGGCAACGATCAGGCGTTTTCGCTCTCGGGCACGGTCGTCGGCAACCCAAACCCCACCGCGGCGCCCGACGCGGGTTCGACGCTTTTCCTCCTCGGGGCCGGCCTTGCGGCGCTCGGGTGGCTGCGCCGAAGGGGAGTTTTCGCGAGCTGCGGCTGATGGGCTGGCGGTTGCCGGCCCGATGGAAGAATCTTCCGCGCGGCCTGAAACCTTTGGCGACGCATTTGGAGAAAAGGATGGTGGGGTAAATGCCTGATCGAGCCTCGGCTCGAATCTTCATCACCAAAATCAAATCCCAGCCTTTGTCATGAAATCCAGATTCCTGTTCCTAGCCTGTCTGCTTGGCGCCCCGGCCGCCTCCCACGCCGCGCTTGTCACCTACTCGGACAGTGCCGCTTTTCTCGCGGCCACGGGCGCGACGGCAGCGACCACGATTCCGACCACGCCGGCCTTTGGCCCGGTTTCCAGTTTCACCAGCGGCAGCCTGACGTTCAGCCTGGTTGCGGGGCAAAGTGTCGATCTTTATGCCGACAGCTTTACCACCCGATTGACCGGAAACACCCTCGGGATCTCAGGCTCCGAGAGCTTCAATGTCGCGCTGGTCGCGCCGGTTTTTTCCTTCGGTTTCAACTTCGTGGAGCCGCAGTTTGATCCCTTGGTGGGTGACACGTTCTTCGAGTCGACCTTCACCGTGACTCTGTTCAACGGCGCGACGAACGTCGCCAGCTTCGTGTTCTCCCGCCCCAACGACTCCGCCCAGTTTGTCGGCGTCCACACGGGCTTGGGCGAGAGCTTCAATCGCGTCGAGATCCGCGAGACTGTCGGTGGCAATGAAAACGACTTCTTCGGCCAGTTCTTCACCGGCACGTCGGCGTATTCGCCAAATCCGACCGCGGCGCCCGATGCCGGCTCCACCGCCGCATTGTTGGCCGCCGGTCTCGCGGCGCTCGCGCTGCTGCGCCGGCGCCTGATGCAGGGAGCGCTCGCCTAGGCGCCGGCCCGCGTTGCTTTGCCGCCCCGGAGGACGCCACGCCTTCGGGGCTTTTCGTTGGTGCGCGCCGGCTTGCGCGCTGCGACGAATCCCTTTCTCTCCCGCGGATGCCGTTCCCCACCACCCGCTGGAGCCTCCTGGCGCACGCCAGCTTGCATGGAGACTCGGTTCAGCGGGAGGCGCTGGCGGAGTTTTACCGCCGCTACCGCGTGCCCGTCGTGGATTTCATCCAGCGGCGGCAAGGCAACCGCGCGCAGGCCGAGGACCTCGCGCAGGAATTTTTTGTGCACCTGATGGAGGATTCGACGCTCGGGCGCGCGGATCGGGCGCGGGGGAAATTCCGCTCGTTCCTGCTCGGCGCGCTGCTGCGCTTTCTCGCGCGCGATCATCGGCGCAAGCAGACCGACAAGCGTGGCGGCGGCGAGTCCCCCGTGTCGCTCGACGCCGCCGCCGGCGGCGAGGGCGAGGCCGAGCCCGCGGTGCCGGCGGAGGTGGCGCGCGCCTTTGACCGGGAGTGGGCGCAGGACCTCCTCGTGCGGGCCTGGGCCGAGGTCGACGCGGCGTGGGTGGCACGCGGCGCGGCCACGGAACTCGCGACGCTCAAGAGTTTCCTCCCGGGGGCGACGGAGACGCCCACCTACGAGGCCGCCGCGGCGCGGCTCGGCTGGACGCTCGCGCGCCTGAAGACGGAGATTTTCCGCCTGCGCGGGCAGTTTCGCGATCACGTGCGCGCGGAGATCGCGCTCACGGTCGAGACGCCGGCCGAGATTGAGGCGGAGCTGGCGCACCTGCACACGGTGCTCGCCAATCCCGACGCGTGAAGGACGCCGCGAAATCCGCCCCGCGCTGCGCCACCTGCGGCGGCCCGCTCGCCAGCGCCGGTTGGTGCGGGCGCTGCGTGCTCGGTGAGATCGCGACGGAAAGCGCGGCGCGCGCGCCGGCCGCGGGCGGGTTGTTTTCCGTGCCGGGGCATGTGGTGCTCGCGGAGCTGGGCCGCGGCGCGGCGGGGATTGTCTATCGCGCGCGGCAGGAGAATCCCGCGCGCGAGGTGGCGCTGAAGATCCTGCGACCGCACGAGGCGGGCTCGGCGGAGTCGCGGGCGCGGTTCCGGATGGAAGCCACGACCGTGGCCGGGCTCGATCATCCGGCGATCCTGCCGGTGCTGAGCGTGGGCGAGCACGATGGGTTGCCGTATTTCACGATGAAGCTCTGCGCGGGCGGATCGCTCGCGTCGCGGTTGGAAAACTACCGCGGCCAGTGGCGCGAGAGCGCGACGCTCGTGGCGACCCTGGCCGACGCCGTGCACCATGCGCACGAGCGCGGCGTGCTCCACCGCGATCTCAAGCCGGGCAACATCCTGTTCGACGAGGCGGGCCGGCCCTTTGTGAGCGACTTTGGCATCGCGAAGCACGCGGGCGAAAGGGAGGCGGGGGCACCCGTCACGCAGCCGCACGCCGTGATGGGGACGCGGGGCTACCTTGCGTCCGAGGTGCTGCGCGCGGGGGCCGGGGCGGCGACGGTGGCGGCGGATGTGTTTGGGCTCGGCGCGATCTTGCACGAGTTGATCACGGGCGCACCGCCGGCCGAGATGACCGCGGGTGCCGCGACGAGTTTGCCCGCGCTCAAGACCGCGCCGCGCGATCTCGCGGTGATCGCCGGCAAGGCCCTCGCCCCGGAGCCGGCGGGCCGCTACGCCACGGCCGCGGCTTTGGCGGATGACCTGCGCGCGTGGCTGGCGGGCCGGCCCATCGCGGCGCGGCCGATCTCGGCGGTGGGGCAGGCGTGGGCGTGGGCGCGGCGCAACCCCGCGCTCGCGGGCGCGTCGGCGGCCGCCCTCCTGGCGCTCGTGGCGGTGGCCGTGGTGGCGACCGGTGCCGCGGTGCGGCTGCGGCACGAGCAGCGCGCCACGGCGGCGGCCTTCGCGCAGTCGCAGGCGAGCCTCGCCGATGCGCTCGTGGCGCAAGCGCGCGCGGTGCGGCAGAGCGGGCGCGAGGGCCAGCGCCGCGAGGCGCTGAAGCTGCTGGCGCGGGCGGCGGCCATCAAACCGGATGCGACGGCCCGCGACGAGGCGGTGGCGGCGCTGGCGCTGACCGATTGGGAGCCGGTGGTGGAGCAGCGGGCTTGGCCGGGCGAGACCCGGTTCGTGGTGCCGTCGGCGGATTTCAAGCGCGTCCTGACCGAGGACACCCGGAGGGTCTTCACCCTGCGGGACGCTGACACCGGCGCGGCGCGCTGGGAATGGCGCGGACCGGCGCGCGCGGAGAGCCGGCCGGTTTACTCGGCCGACGGGCGCTGGGTCGCGGTGCGGCTCGCGGATGACACCGTGAACGTGCTGGCCACCGCGGATGGCCGGCGGGTGCTGCGGCTGAGGGGCCGTCCGTATGCCTTCAAAGGCGACACGCGCGGCGTCGGCCAGGACATGGATTTTTCGCCTGACGGCAAACGGGTGGCGGTCACGCGGCCGGAAGGCGGCGTGACGTTTCACCGCCTGCCCCGGGGTGTCCCGGCCGGCGAGTGGGCGGCCCCCGAGTGGGTGACCGTGATCGCGTTCTCGCCGGATGGCACCCGGCTCGCGGTCGGCGGCGGCAAGAGACCGCAGGACTACCTCCTCGCCGTGATCGACGCGGCGACGGGCCGGATGCTCTTGCAGGAAAAATCCGAGCGCCGCGTGGACCTGCTCGCGTGGTCCGAGGATGGCCTGTGGCTCGCGACCCGCCAACACAACAGTCTGGTCGAGGTGCGGGCCGCGAGTGATCTCCGGGTTCGCGCGGTCGTGCCGGATCGCGAGGCGACGCACGCGAAGATCCTGCCGGATGCGTGGCGGATCTTGCTGACCGAGGCGGCGGGTGAGACTCGCCTCTGGGACATCGACCTCGGGCGAGTGCTGCTGACCAAGGCCGATCGCGGACGTCCCGGTGCGTGGTATGCCGGGGAGCCGCCCGTGCAGTGGCGATCCCATGCAGCCGGGCCCGTCTTGCTCAGCGCCCTGAGCGAGAGCCCCGTGCTGCGCGGGGTCGAGGTGGTCGCAGGCGGGATGAGCGTGCAACAGCGGGGTGGCCCCGTCGCGGTCTCGGCCGACGGGCGATGGTTGCAGATTGGAACACGGAGGGGGGGCGTGCTCGTCGACGTGACGGGCAAGCGCATGTCGATTGGAGTGTGGCCGGGCCAGATACCGGAGCCCGGCACTTTTCCCGAGGCGGGCACCCTGCGGCTCGATCCCAAGGGCGACGCCGTGTGGGTGGCGCTCCAGCAAGGCGGCCTATGGCGGCATCCGCTGCCCGCAGATGCGGCGGGCGCATGGGCGCCGCGCGAGCCCGGCGAGCAGATCGACGCCGAGCCGGGATTTTTTTGCGCCGATCTGCACGCCACCACGGGCCGTCTCGCGTTGGTGCGACCGACCGACGGCGCGGTGAAGATCGTCGACGTGAGCAAACGCGCTGTCGTGGCGCGGTGGACCCACGCCGGCGCGGTGAGCGCGGCCTTTGCGCCCGACGGGGCGCGGCTGGCGGTGACCGGAGCGCGGCCGAGCGGCGCGCCGGCGGCGGTGCACGACACGCTGACGGGCCGGGTCGAAAAAACCCTCGGCGAGGTCCCCGGCGGCCACATTGCGTGGAGCCGCGACGGGCGTTGGATCTATGCCGGCAGCGACGGCGAGGAGCGCGCGCTCTGGTCCACGGCCGACTGGACCCGCGGGCCGGATCTCGGCGCAACGGGCGACGACCGGTCGATCCCCGGCGCGCTTTCGCCCAACGGCCGATGGCTCGCGTTTTTCACCGTCAACCGGCAGGTGCGGTTGGTTGAGACGGCGACGGGCCGGACCTTGGTGGATTTGGCTGCGCCCGACTCCATTGCCCGGGTGCCGGGTTTGATTTTTGCCGGGGACGACCGGCTGTGCGTCGTGAGCGGCGTGGGCCGCGTGCACATCTGGGATTTGGCCGCGCTGCGGCGTGAACTCTGCGCGGTCGGGCTGGACTGGGCCGAGCGTTGAGACCTTGGCCCACGCTGGAGGGATGCAGCCTCGGGCGCGGCCTGGCGTGATTGGCGGCCAAGAACCAACCTTCAGCGGAAAAATCCGCGCGTTTGCGATAATCTGAAACTTTGCCCGGAAAAGGGGCAGAGCACCGGAGGGAGGCCCTCGTGTCGCCCGCTATTCCACGCCACGGACGGCACTCTCGGTTCAGTTCGTTCAACCACAAATTCAATACTCTCGTGAAGCTGATTTCCTCCCTGTTGCGTGGCGGTTTCGCCATCGCCCTCCTCAGTTCGTCCGCCGCTGTTTTTGCGGCGACGTCGGTCCTGACCTTCGATGGCCTGGGACTGGCAAACTACGGCGTCATCCCCGGCAGCTACGGCGACAACCTCGCCAACACGCCCAATGTGACGGTCGACTACCGGACGTTCGCTCCTGGCGTCTACACTACTTTCTCCAACGATTTGATGTTTTGGGACACCGGCTACGGCTCGTTGACGAATGTCGCCATCGCCTCCGGCGCGGGCGGTGGATCTGAGATATCGCTCGTGGCGTCGGCCGGCTTCGTGGTCGACCTCGCCAGTCTGAACGTCGCCTCTTTTGGTAATGTCAATCAAACGGATCAGCTGCTGCGCGTGCTGGATGGCGCAGGGAATGTCCTCGCGGACTATTCGCCCGTCACGGTTTTGGGCGCCGGCTTCAACAACATCCTCACCCCGGGGGTGTCCGCTTCGACTCTGCGCATCCAATTTGGCAACACTTGGAATGTCGCCATCGACAACATCACCTTTGGCCAGCGTGCCGTGACGCAGCCGCCTACGCCCACGGGCGTGCCGGACCAGGGTAACACGGTTTTGCTGCTCGGGGCCGCCTTGGTGGCGATCGCTGGCCTGCGGCGCACGTTCGCCGGCTGACCCAAGGTCTGGCGGGTTGCTCGCGAAGCGACGCGACGTGCTTCGCCGGGTTCGCCCGAGCGTAGCCCGGGTGGCGGGAACGACATCGCCGCAAACGACGGAGGCGCAGAGCAGGACACTGCGTTTGCGCCTTCCGTGCTTTCTGCACCCATCCCGTCGACGGACGTTTCTTTCGCGCGCTGGATGGATTCCGACCGGCCGCGACTTGCGCCCGGAATAGGACGGCGCATCGTGACTCTCATTCCCATGAAGCGCACCTCGCTGCTCCTTTCGTCCCTTGCTCTCCTCGCCACACCCATGACTGCCGCCACTTCCAAACTAGAATCCCTCGTCCTCGGCGGCGGCTGCTTCTGGTGCACCGAGGCCGCCTACGAAATCCTGCCCGGCGTGAAGGACGTCGTGAGTGGCTACGC
>JAEUHB010000175.1 GCA_016794665.1 Opitutaceae bacterium | reverse complement strand
AGGCCGAGCGCGCGGAAAATCCGCAGCACCTCGATCGACTGCACGACGCCCGCGCCGTTGTCGTGCGCGCCAGGCGAAACGTCCCACGAGTCGAGGTGGCCGCCGACGAGGATGATATGATCGGGAAACTCCGTGCCGCGGATTTCGCCGAGGACGTTGTGCGAGGGCGCGTCGGGGAGCCAGCGGGAGTGGATCTTCATCGCGACGCGCACAGCGGTGGCGCCGGAGGATTTCGCCGCGGCGAGCGCCGCGCTCAGTCTCTCCGCCGCGAGCGTCGAGATCGCGGCGGCGGGGATGCGCGGGGCGTCGGGCGCGTAGGTGGTCGAGCCGGTGTGCGGGAAATCGTCGAGCGCATGCGTCATCGAGCGCACCAGCACGCCGACGGCCCCCAGCCGCGCCGCGGCGGAAGGGCCGCGACTGCGGACGGCCACCGCGGTGCTATAGGCGGTGCCCGGCCGCACGATCGCCGGATCCATATGGCGGTTGAAAAACACTATCTTCCCGGCGACGGCCTCGCGCGGGAGCGTGGCGATTTCCTCGAGGGAATTGACCTCGATCACGGCCGCCTCCAGCCCGCCGTCCGGCGTGGCCACGGAACCGCCGAGCGCAAACGCCGCGAGCGGCTGCGGCGCGCCGCCAGCAAGGAGCGTGACCGATTCCTTCGCGCCGCGCTCCCAGTGCGGCACCATGACATCCTGCCGTGTGATCCGATCCGCGCCCGCGCGCCGGAGGGCGCCCTCGGCCCACGTGACGGCGCCCACGAGGGCCTGGGAGCCCGCGAGCCGGCCCGGATGGTCAGTCACCAGCGTCCGCAGCTCGCCGTAGGCCTGGCCGCGCGCCAGGGCCTCCGTGAAAATCGCGCGCAGCGTGGCCTCGGGATTGGCAGGCGCCTGGGCGCGAGCGGCGGCGAGCGTGACGGAAAACGCGAGGGCACAGGAAACGAAGCGGCGCATGGTGGAAACGTTCGCGCACCGGGGAGCCGACACAAGCGGCGAGTGGGGGGGGCGCGGCCGGCAGCGGTCGCATCGTTTGCGCAGCACACTCACGCAGTCGTTTCGCCGTAGGCGGGATGCCCTCACCCCGCATTCTCGATGCGTCGCCCGCAAGCCGCGGGGTGAGGGCACCCCGCCTGCAAGGAAATCACTTCGACCGGAACAGCTCGCTCTGCACCAGCGCGTGCACGATTGCACGGACACCGTGGTTCTTCCCGGCGGCCTCGGCCACGATCTTGTCAATGGCCTCGCGGTCGCTGAAGCGCACGGGCGCACCGGTCGCATAGATCGCAAGCTGCTTCGCGAGGTTGCGCGCGATGTCGGCCTCGCGATCGAGGATGAGGCGCTTGAACTCCCGCACATCCGCAAACGGCCGGCCGTCGGGCAACTCGCCGGCGGCGTCGACCGGGAGCCCGTAGTGAAACTCGAAAGGCTGCCCGTTCTTGCCGAGTCCCTTAACCGCGGGCTTGTCGTCGGCGACGCCGCGGTAGCGGTCGCGCCAGGCGCCCATCACGTCGAAACTCTCAAGCGCGAAGCCGGGCGGATCCATCTTGCGGTGGCAGGCGGCGCAGCTCGCGTTGTCGCGGTGCTTCGCGAGCTGCTGGCGGATGGTGACGGCGCCGCGGATGTCGGGCTCGACCGCGGTGACCGGCGGCGGCGGCGGGATGTCGAGCCCGAGGATGCGCTCGACAATCCATTTGCCACGGAGAACCGGTGAGGTCGTCGTGCCGTTGGCGGTGACCTTGAGCACGCTGGCCTGCGTCATGATGCCGCCGCGCGGGCTGTCGGCGGGGAGCGCGACGCGCCGCATCGACGCGCCCGCCACGCCCGGGACACCGTAGTGGACGGCGAGGCGTTCGTTGAGAAACGTGAAGTCCGAGTGGATGAGGTTGCGGACCGGCAGGTCGCGGCGGAGCAGCTCGGAAAAGAAGAGCTGCGTCTCGAGCAGCGCGGCCTCGGCGAGCGCATCGTCGAGGTAGTAGTCGTTGTAGAGTGTCGTCGACGGCGTGGTGTCCTCCAGCTTCCGGAGGTCGACCCAGTAATCGAGGAAGGCCTCCACGAAACGCCGCGAGCGCGCGTCGGCGAGCATCCGCTCGGTCTCCGCGCGGAGCACCTCGGGCCGGCGCAACTCACCGCGGGCGGCGCGGGCCCGCAACGCGGCGTCGGGCTCGGAATTCCACATGAAGAGGGCGAGGCGCGTAGCGAGAGCGTGATCGTCGAGCTGGCCGGGCTGCTCGTCGAGGAACACAAACCTCGGCGAGGCGAGCACCGCGGTGTAACACGCGATCATCGCCTCGGTGAAGCTGAGGCCGGCCTTGGTGCGGTCGTCGAAGAGCGCAAGGAAGCGCGCACTGTCGGCCGCGGTCGCTGGGCGGCGGTAGGCGCGGGCGACGAAATTGCCGAGCAGGCGCTCAGCGTCGGCGCGCGGGTTCTTCGGGACCACCTCGACCATCGTCTCCTCGAGGGGGATGATGCGCTGGCCGGCGTTGCGCCCTGTGTCGCGGCGCTCGCCGCGCGGCACATGCGGCACGGCGACCCCGCCCTGCCCCGCCGCGACCTGGCGCAGCGGCAGGTCGCCGAAAAGCAGGCGGTAACCGGCGGCGGTGTGCGCGTCGTAGAGCGGGCCCTCCACCTCCATCCAGCGAAACGCGACGGCAGGAGCGCCCTCGGGTGTCATGAGCGGGTTGCGGAAGTTATTCGGCCGCGAGCGGTAGAGCCGCGAGGCATCGGGCACGAGTGTCTCGTTGGCGAGCAGCCAGACTTCGCCGAGATCCGCGACGGCCGGCCGCGGGGTGAGGTCGAACTCGCCGACGCGGCGGTTCGCGACGCCGTTGCGGGTGTAGACCGTGATCGCTTCGTCGCGACGGCCGGGCTGCGGGCGGTCGTAGTCACCGACATTCGGATTCGGCGGGCGCGGCGTGCCCTTCCTGTCGCCCTCCCCGCTGAAGCGCATCGAGATGCCGCCGGGCGGCACCCACAGCGTGTAGCCGCTGAACTTGATCCGGTAGCGGCCGGCGACGGGCGCGCGGAAGCCATCCCAGCGGTAGGTGAAGCCCGTGACGTAGTTGCTCGAGACCCAGCCGATGGCCTCCTCGTCGCGGCGCGCGGGGTCGCTGAGCGGGGCGCGGAGCCAGCGCACCTCCGGCTGCGCCTCATTGAGGCCGATGACGGGAAACGTCATCCGGTCGGGCGAGGAGTTGAAGATGCTGCCGGTGAACTTGCCCGTGAGCGTGCGCTGGTCGCGCGCGTAGTGGCGCACGGTGGTGGTCGGCGGCCGGTCAAACTGCACGCTGATCGCCTGGCGGATGGCGTAATCGGCGGCGGCCATGTAGCGTGACATGTGGACGTGCGAAACATCGAGGGCGTCGCCGATCTTGTTGTAGCGATGCGCCTCGCCGTCCTCCGGGAACTGCCCGCGGATCTGCAGCCACGGCGCGGAGAGGAGATCGCGGAGGGTGTTCTCGTATTCGTAGCCGTTGAGCCGGCGGCGCGTGGCGCGGCCCTCGCGCGCGGTGGCGGCGCGCTCGTCGGCAAGCAGCGCGGTGCGCAGCGAGGCGACGAACGCATCGCGGTCGGAGGCGGCGGGGCGCGGCTTTTTAGCGGGCGGCATCTCGCCGGTCTCGACGCGGTCGTGGATGCGCACCCAGCGCTCGAAATTGGCGCGGTCACCCGGCGTATAGGCGAGCGAGGTGAGATCGAGGCCGGCCTCCTTGTCGGTGTCGTTGTGGCAGCCGGCGCAGTGTTGCTCGATGAAGGCGGGAGCGAGCGGCGGGACAGCAGCGTGGACCGCCGCGCAGGGCGCAAGCGTCCCCGCTCTCACGAGCAGGGCTACGAGTCGAGGGCTCATGCCATTTCCAAGCCGCGCATCGTGCCGGTGGCCGACGCGAACTTGTCCTCCTCGAGACCCAGGCGCTGCAGCATCGAGACGAAGAGGTTCGGCAGCGGATAATTCTGCGTCGTGCTAAACGCGAGGTGCTGGCCATGCTTGAAGCCGCCGCCGGCGAAGACCACGGGCATGTTGAAGCACGTGTGCTGGTTGGCGTCGCCGAAGTTGGAGCCGTAGAGCACCATCGTGCGATCGAGCATGGTCTCCTCGCCTTCGTGCGCGGCCTTGAGATCCGAGATCAGGCCCGCGAGGAGCTTCATGTGCAGCTCATCGATGGTCTTGAGCTGGGAGCGCTTGGCCTCGGATTTGCCGTGGTGCGAGAGATTGTGGTAGCCATCGGTGATCTTCACGTCGGGGATCTCGAGGACGGGCGTGGACACGCTGTCGAGCATGAGCGTGACGCAGCGCGTCGAGTCGGTCTCGAAGGCGAGGCGCGCGAGGTCATACATGACCTTCACCTTCTCCATGTAGGCCGCGGGGCTCGCGGGATCGACGGGCACCGGGGCCTTGACGACAGGCTTCGGCTTTTGCTCCCAGCCGCTCGACGCCTGCAACCGATGCTCCAGGTCGCGCACGCTGGTGAAATACTGATCCAGCCGGTCACGATCACGCGCCGTCACGCCGCGCGACAGCTCCTTCGCCTGATCGGCGACGGTGTCGAGGATGCTGCGGCCGGTGTCGAGCTTCCGGATCTGCGCCGCGATTTGCGCGGGCGAGCCTTGGAGAAACATCTGCTTGAACACCTCGGCCGCCTTGTCCTCGGGCGGGATGGCGACGCCCGTGCCGGTCCACGAGAGCGAACGGGCGCGGGTGTTGACGCCAAGGGTGATCGACGGAAAGCGCGTGAGCGTGCCGATGCGCTCGGCGATATGCTGGTCGAGCGAGATCGTGTTGCGAAACGAGCTGCTGCCCGGATGCGGCGCCGCGGTGAGGAAGCAGATGTCGGCCGGATGGCCGCCGTCGACATTGGGGTGCGACACACCGCTGAACACGGTGAAATCTCCGCGGTGTTTCTGCAGGTGCGCGAGGTAGGGGGACGCCTGGTAGGCGCGCCCGGCGCCGGTCGGGAAGAACTGATCGCCGAGGAGGCCGAGGTTGTTGCAGATCGCAAACATCCGCCGCGGCTTCGCGCCCGGGGCGAGCGGGGACGACGGCTGCGCGGCGCGCGCGAAGGTCGGCAACATCGACTCGAGCAGCGGCAGCGAGAGGGCGATGCCCGAACCGCGGAGAAACTGCCGCCGAGAGAGGGGACGACGGGTGGAGACGAAGGGAGCGGACGCTGGAGGCGATGACGGTTGCGGCATGGCGGGCAAGGGTGGAAGCAAGGCTCGGGCGCTGCCGCGACAATGCGGGGGCCAGTCGGCGAGTCGAGCGCACAGTCCCCCCGGCGCGCCCGGCGAAACTCGCCGTTGCATTTTCCGCGGCGCGCGGCACGCTGCGGCCTGTCCCCGCTTCGAATATTCCCCGCGCGTCGCCGCAACCCCCGTCGAGCGCGTTCCGTCCGATGGCTTCGTCCCGCTCCTCCCCATTCCCGCGCACCCGGCCGGGTGCGTGATTGCCCGCTTTCCCACGCACGCCGATCCCGCGCTTTCTTCGCCAGCAACAGCAACGTCCCCATCCCAGCCCCATGAACGAACACGACATCGCATCCAATCCGTCGGCGACCGCGCCGGCTTCGTCAGGCAGCATCCCCGGCCAGGCCCGTGTCGAGCACCTCGGCGCCGAGTCCGGAGCCCGTATCGGCGGCAGCCACACCCAAACCCCATGGGGCGCCGGCACCGCGCCCGCAAGGTCCCGGCTGCCCGCCAGCACGTTTCTCGGCGACGCCGTCGGGCACGTGCTCGGGGTCGCCACCCGTGTCCTCAATCCATCGCTCGTGCAAAACACCCTCGGTCTCGCCAAGAACGTGGGCCACTACGCGGTGCTCGTGGGCGGCGGGCTCACGCTGGCCTACGCGGTCTACGCGGGGATCGAACGGAATTCGTTCGCGGTCTTTGCGGTCGGGCTCGGGCTCGTGGCGGCGCTCGCCGTCGCGCAGTATGCCGCGATGCGGTTCCTCGACGCGGCCGACACCCTGATCAGCAACACGCCGGGCCGCGTGTCGTCGTCGGCCTTCCTCGAGTGCACCGGGCTGCTCGTGCTGCTCGCTGCCGTGGCCATGCTGGCGACGGGCATCGGCGCCTCCATCCGGCTTGGCAGCTTCACGCTCCTGATCCCGACTCTGGTGGGGACGATCGTTTGCACGGCCGTCGGCGCGATCGCGCTGCATCCGGCCCTCGCCAACACCCACCCGGGCACCGGCGGCGCCGGCGAGGAAGCGGTCGGGCTGCTGTCGTTCGCCGCCAAGGCCGGCCTGAAGATCGTGCCGATCTACTTCGGGCTGCTCGCCCTGACCGGCGCGCTCGCGGTCCTGACCAGCTTCTTCAGCCGGGACGGCTCGGTCGCAGGTGCGGCTCAGACCATGCTGGATTCGCTGCCGGTGCGCTTGCCCATCCCCGGCGGCCAGGTCGGCACGGCGGCAATCATCACCGCCTGCCTTATCCCGATTGCGGCCTACGCAGGCTTCCTGCTCTACCAGCTCTCCATCGACCTCGTGCGGGCGGTGCTGAGCCTCCCGGGAAAGCTCGACTCTCTCCGGCGCTGAACGCGGTCTTCGGCCGACACCAATCGCAAAGAACGCGGGCCGCGGGGCCCGCGTCTTTTGCGCGGCCTTCTGCGGCTGTGCCGGCAGGCTAATACCCGCGCTGTGCCCGCGGCGGGGCCGCGCCCCGCCTTGCGCCGGTGACGCCGACGCGCTGACTGGCGCGCATGGCCAAGTTCTTCGACGCGCTCACACCCGCGCACCTCGAGTTCATCGCGGCGCAGAAAATCTACTTCGTCGCCTCCGCGCCGGCCACCGGCCGCGTGAACCTCTCGCCCAAGGGCATGGACACGTTTCGCGTGCTCTCGGCCACGCGCGTCGGCTACCTCGACGGGAGCGGCAGCGGCAACGAGACCGCCGCCCACCTGCTCGAAAACGGCCGCGTCACGATCATGATGTGCTCGTTCACGACCGCGCCGCTAATCTTTCGCATCTATGGACGCGGCCGGGCCGTGCATCCACGCGACGCCGAATGGGCGGAGTTGCGCCCGCGCTTCGGCCCGCCAGTGCCCGGCGAGCGGCAGATCATCGTGGCCGAGGTCGAAGGCGTGCAGACTTCGTGCGGGTTTGCCGTGCCGTTCTTCGATTATCGCGGGGAGCGCGACACGCTCGTGAAGAACTGCGCGCAGCGCGGCCCCGACGGCATGGCCCGGTTCTGGGCCGAGAAAAACCAACGCAGCATCGACGGCCTGCCGACCGGCCTGCTCACTGACGCGCGATGATCCGCGCGCTCATCTTCGACTTCGACGGCCTGATTCTCGACACCGAGACGCCGCTCATCGACGCCTACGCCGAGGTCCACCGCCGGCACGGCGTGGCCTTCGACCGCGGGACGCTCTTGCGCAGCGTGGGGCACGCGGACTTCGCGTTTGATCCGTGGCACGGCTTCAGCCCGCACGCCGACCGCGCGGCGCTCGAGCACGAATGCCGCGCGCACAAGCGCGAGCTCATCGCGCGCCTGCCGATCCTGCCAGGCGTTGTCGCGCTCCTTGACGGCGCGCGCTCCAGCGGGCTGAAAACCGGCGTCGCGTCGAACTCCGAGCATTGGTGGGTGGACTCGCACCTGCAGCGGCTCGGCCTCTGGGAGAAATTTGATTTCGTCGCCTGCCGCGAGGACGCGCCGTCGCCCAAACCCGAACCCGACCTCTACCGGCTCGCGCTGAACCAACTCGGCGGCCTGCGCGGCCCCGAGGCCATCGCGTTTGAGGATTCGCACACGGGCTCGCTCGCCGCCAAGCGCGCGAACATGTGGGCCGTCGTGGCACCCAACGAGTCGACGGCGCACCACGATTTCGCGCACGCGGATTTGCGCGTGGGCTCGCTGGCGGAGATCGAGCTGGCGGCGCTGATGCTGCGGTTTGGGCGGTAGGGACGGCACTCCGTGCCGTCCGGGAGGACTTTCGCAGGTGCCTTCTCGTTCGAACGACGGACGCCACGGAGTGGCGTCCCAACCTGCTACCACCGCCCGCGCACCCCGAGCGTCCACACGGCGCCGTAGTAGAAATTCGTGCGCATGAGGCCGGGTTCGTTGACGTAGCTGCGGATCGGGGAGTTGAGGATGTTGCGGCCGCTCAGGGTCAGCTCGTAGCGCTGGCCCAGCTTGTAGCCGCCGCTCAGGTCAAACATGATGCGCTCATACTGCCACTGCCGCTGCGTCGCCGTGATGCCTTGCAGGCGCGGCGCGGCCCATGTCGTGCGGAGCTGGAGGTTGAACTTGTGGTTGCTGAAGCGCACGCCGCCGTTCACGGCCTTGGACACCACGTTGACGAGCTGGATGTCCGGGATCGCGCGCGTGAGCGAACCGAACACGCTGAAGCCGCGCGCCCAGCCCGGGAGAAACACGAGCTGCTGCGAATACTCGAGCTCGAGGCCCTTGATCTTGCGCGTGCCGTCGAGGTTGGACGGGCGGAAGAACGTGTAGCCGACATATTCCGGATCGTCGTCGAGGCCGGCCTGCTCGGCAGTGATCTGGGTGTTGCTCACGCCCATGTTTTTCACGTTCAGCTGGTAGACGGAGGCGCTGAAATTGCCCGCGGGCTCGATGTAGTATTGGACGCCGACGAAATACTTGTCGGAGGTCTCGGGCTTCAGCTCGGGGTTGGGCAGCGTGACGGTGAAATTGGTGTCGTTGACGGCGAGCGCGCCCGCGAGGTTGTTGTAGTCGGGCCGCTGGATGGACTGGTTGCCGGCGACCTGGAGCACGAGGTTGGGGCGCAGCGAGAACTTCACGCCGCCGCTGAGAAAATCATTCTCGTAGCCGCCGTAGCGGTTGTTGCGCTCAAAGTCGCGATACTGGTAGGCGATGTAAGCCGGCGTGCCCGCGACGAGGTCGGGCCGCTGGCGGCGGATGACCGCCGGCGGGATGAGGTCAAAGATGCGGCCAACGGTGCGCGTGCGCTCCTGCCGGTAGCCGAGGTTGAGGCGCATGATTTTCCAGCGCGTGTTGAATTCCACGTAGCCGGCGTCGACCTGCTCCTTCACGGCGCGCGGACTGGCGTAGAGGGTGGTGAAATTGGTGGCGGTCTCGGTGAACTGCTCCGGCCGCTCGCGGAAGAGGGAATACATGTCGGTCGCGTTGGCGATCGGGATGCCGAGCGCGGCGACGTTGTCGCCCTGCTGCGGATCGTAGACGGGCTTCGTGTGGAACCGCATCACGGTCGAGGGATCGAGCTGGCTGCGCGACGGGCCGACGTAAGTCCACGTGAGCGCGCCGCTCTTCCAGAGGTCGTAGGCGGTGAGGCGCGACTTGAGGCCGGCCGAGATGGTGACGGGCAGCTCGAGGACGTTGAGCGTCTGCTTCGCGTCGAAGGCCCCCTGCCACACCTGGCTGCGGCCGGTGCGCTCGGCGGTGCCGATGTTGCCGGCGTTGGCGTCGTCGCGGTTGAAGCTCGCCGGATCATTCCACGGGCGGCCGGAGAGCTGGCGGAGCTGCCAGTCGCCGTCGCGGGCGCTGGGGCGCGTGGCCGCCCAGCTCATGCGGGTGACGCGGTTGTTGGTCGAGGCCCAGTAGCCGGTGCGGCGGTCCTCGTAGTGGGTCGTGCTGCGCGAGTAGCCGCCGCCGAGCGTGAGCTGGAGGGCGTTGCGCTTGAACTCGAGGCGGGGCACGTAGCTCACGGTGTCGTTCCACTTGTGGCTGTGGCCGATGATGGTCTCGAGGCGCGTGTTGATGTTGGCGGTCTGGCGCGCGACGAGGTTGGTGAGCGTCGAGGCCGGATCCATGTCGGCGGTGTTGGCGCGGAAGATGACCTGGCGGGCATTGATCTCGTCCTCGAAGTGCGAGCCCTGCGTGCGGAGCGACGCGACGAGGCCGGGGAGGATCTTGTAGTCGAGGTTTAGGCCGATGGCGGCGCGGGTGGTGATTTTCGGATTATCGCGAAACGTAAGGTTGTTGATGATCGGCGCGCGCGGGGCGGCGGCGGTGCCGTTGTCAATCGTGTGCGTGATGCCGGCCTGCTCGTTGAAGAGGCTGTTGTGCGAGAGGCTGAGCTGGATGCCGAAGCGCTGCCGGAACGAGTCCGCGTAGGTGAAGATGTAGCCGGGGCGGATCTTGCGGTGCTCGCCGTCGCCGGGGCTGGGGCTCTTCTTCCACGTGAACTCGAACTCGCTGGCCGTGAGCGTGGTCGTCGCGGTGATCTCGCGGCCGCGGCGCTCGAACGCGTTTTTGCTGCGCATGTTCATCGTGCCGGCGGGCGCGTCGGCGTCCATCGAGGCGGTGAGGGTCTTGTTGATCTCGATGGCCTCGATGCTGGCGATGGAGGACTGCTCGAACTCGAAGGCCCGCGTGCCGCCCGCAAACGTCGCCGAGGCCGCGCTGGCCATCCTCATGCCGTCGATGCTCACGCCCGCGTATTTCGGATCGAGGCCGCTGATGCGGATCGAGCGGGCGTCGGCATCGACGTAGTCCATCACGACGCCGGGGAGATATTTCACGAACTCGCCGACGTTGCCGCCGGTGATGTCGCCGAAGTTGTCGGAGGCGACGACGCTCTTCATGTTGAGCGCGGCGCGCTGGTCCATGATGGCCTTGGCGTTGCCCTCGCGCTCGTTGGAGACGACAAATTTTTCCAGCGTCACCACCTCGCCCGGCGTCGGCGTGCCCGTGCGCGCGGCGGGGCGGAAGGTGGAGCCCTGCAGCTCGAAGTCGCGCGTGGCCGTCGCGCCCGCGCTCACCGTGAGCGCGGCGGTCGCGCGCTCGTAGCCGGTGTAGCTGACGGCGATCGTGACGGCACCGGCCGGGACGCCGGGCAGCACGTAGGAGCCGTCGGTGTCGGAGTAGGCGACGATGTTGGTGCCGACGACGCTGAGCTCGGCGTTGCGCACGAACTCCTCCGTGGCGGGGTTGAACACGCGGCCGGTGATGCGGCCGGTGGCGGCCGACTGGGCGAATGCAGCGGCCGTGGAGGCGGCGATGATTAAGGCAAACAGCACGCGCGCGAGGCGGCGACCGGAGGCGAGAGGTGAGTCGTTCATGGGGATCGAGGGCGGTTCGTGCTTTGGAAGCGAGCCGGTGAGCGGAGCATCTGCAGTTAGAACGGCGATTTCGCGAAGGGCAGCCAAAAACCCCTATCGACTTCGCGGCGCGCGCGTCCAAGTTGACGTCCCCCTCCCATGAAAGCCCTGCTCCTTCGCGCCCTCCTGGTCCTCGCCGCCGCGTCTCCCGCCGGACTGCACGCCGCCGCCGCGCAAAAGCCCAACGTCCTTTTCATCGCCATCGACGACCTCCGCGACTGGGTCGGCTACTACGGCCGCAACCCGCAGGCGCGCACGCCCAACTTCGACCGCCTCGCCAAGCTTGCGACCTCGTTCACCCGCGCCTACTGCGCCTCGCCCGTCTGCAACCCGTCGCGCGCCGCGCTGATGTCGGGCCTGCGGCCTTCCACCAGCGGCGTCTACGAGAACAATGTCGACTTCCGCCCCATCATCGCGCCGGACAAGATGCTGACGACGGCCTTCCGCCACGCCGGCTACCGCGTGATGGGCGCCGGGAAAATCTACCACGAGGCCTATCGCCGCGACAGCGAGTGGGACGACTACCTCCAGCGCGAGGGCGGCGGCGGCGGGGCCACGCGCGTGCCCGCCGGCCAGAGCGACGGCGTGGGGGGCATCAAGTTCGCCCCGCTCGACTGCAAGGACGAGGATCTCCCCGACTGGCACATCGCCAACTACGGCATCGCCGAGCTCGGCAAGAAGCAGGACAAGCCCTTCTTCCTCGCCGTCGGCCTGCACAAGCCGCACATGCCGTGGAATGTCCCGCGCAAGTGGTTCGACCTCTTCCCGCTCGCCTCGATCAAGCTCCCGCCGCACCTCGAAAACGACCTCGCCGATGTCCCGCCCGCCGGCGTGCGCATGGCCCATCCGGAGACCGACCACGAGCCGATGGTGAAATCCGGCCGTTGGAAGGAAGCCGTGCAGGCCTACCTCGCGACCATCGCCTACTGCGACATGAACATCGGCCGCCTGCTTGACGCCTACGAAAAGTCACCGCACCGCGCCAACACCATCCTCTGCCTCTGGAGCGACCACGGCTGGCACCTCGGTGAGAAAAGCCACTGGCGCAAGTTCGCCCTCTGGGAAGAAGCCACGCGCTCTCCCTTCATGTGGATCGTCCCCGGCGTGACCAAGCCCGGCGCCGTCTGCTCCACCCCGATCGACTACATGGGCATTTTCCCGACGCTCACCGAGCTCTGCGGCATCCCGACGCCGAAGCACAACGAAGGCGTGAGCTTCGCCGCACTGCTGCGCAACCCGCAGGCCGCATGGGACCGACCCGCGGTCACGACCTACCGCTACAAGAACCACACCGTGCGCAACGCCGGCTGGCGCTACATCCGCTACGCCAACGGCGACGAGGAACTCTACGACGAGGCCAAGGACCCCAACGAATACGTGAACCTCGCGTCGAAGCCCGAGTTCGCCGCGAAGAAAGCCGAGCTCGCGACGTTCCTTCCCAAGTCCGACATCGCCGATCCCGCCGGCCGCGCCGCGAAGAATGCGGACGATGCCGACCGCGCCGCAAGAAAGGCGAAGCGGCAGGCGAAATAGAACTAGCCCAGCGAACCGGAGTTCGGTTTGGACGGGCCGGCCGGCCCACGTCGGCGCCGAGCCCGATCTCGCGCCAAACGTGATGCCCGCTCCGGGCACGGGCTGAGGCCGCGCTCGTCGGCATGATTTAGTCCCGCGGAGATTTCCTTTTCCGCTCCCTCCGCCCCGGCTCGCACGTCTACTTCGCCCGATGCCCATGCTGTCCACGCTCACCCCTTGGCTGCTTGCAGCGGTGCTCACGTGCGCCCTCGTTGTCATGATCCTGCGCGCACGGCGGCAATCCCTCGCCCTCGCCGCCACCGCGGCCAAGCTCAAGCGCCTCGTCCAGGCCGTCGACAGCGCCTCCGACGCCATCGGCATCGGCGACATGGATTCCAATTCCCTGTTTCACAACAAATCCCACGTCGCCCTCTTCGGCTACTCCGTCGAGCACCTCAACGCCGCCGAGGAACCCGCCGCCCTTTTCGCCGACAAGGCTGTCGCCCGCGAGATCCACGCCAGCATCCGCGCCGGCCGCTCGTGGCACGGCGAGACCGACATCAAGGACCGCAGCGGCCGCGTCTTCCCCGCGTTCGTCCGCGCCGACATCATCCGCGACGACGACGGCACGCCCACCGGCATCTTCGGCGTCTTCACCGACATCACCGAGCGCCGCCGCCAGGAGATCGCCCTCCGCACGTCCGAGGAAAACCTCCGCCGCGCCAACCTCGATCTCCAGACTGCCGTTGAGGAAGCCCGCCGCCTGGCCCGCGCCGCCGAGGCCGCCAACGCCGCCAAGGGCGCCTTCCTCGCCACGATGAGCCACGAGATCCGCACGCCTCTCAACGGCGTGATCGGCATGACCCAAATCCTCGACGGCACCGTGCTCAGCGAGGAGCAGCGCGAGTTGCTCCGCACCATCAAGCTCTCCGGCGAGGCCCTGCTCATCATCATCAACGACACCCTCGACTACTCCAAGATCGAGGCCGGCCACGTGGAGCTCCAGCGTCAGCCCTACGACGTCGCCACCTGCGTCGCCGAATCCATCGACCTCATCGCCGATCGCGCCCGCCACAAGGGCCTCGCGCTCACCCACCGCGTCGACCCCGCGATCCCGCGCATGGTCATCGGCGACGCGGCGCGCCTCCGCCAGATCCTCATCAACCTCCTCGGCAACGCGATCAAGTTCACCGACCACGGCGCGGTCGTCCTGACCGCCGAACTCGCGGCCCACGCCGGCGATCGTTGCACGCTCCGGCTCAGCGTGCGGGACACCGGCATCGGCATTGCACGGGAAAAACAGGATCGGCTCTTCCAGCGCTTCTCCCAAGTCGACGACACCAACACGCGCAAATACGGCGGCACTGGCCTCGGCCTCGCGATCTCCAAGCGGCTCGCCGAGCTGATGGGCGGCACCATCACTGTCGAGAGCGACGCGGGCCGCGGCTCCATCTTTACCGTCACGATCGAAGCCGGCGTCTCCGCCGGGACGTCGCGTCCCGACCGGCCTGATCCCGCACCAATCGAAAATCCAGAATCGAAAATCGAAAATCCGGCGCGCCTCGCCGACCGAATGCCGCTCCGCGTGCTCATCACGGACGACAACCCCGTCAACCAACGCGTCGCCGCGCTCACGATGAAGCGCTTCGGCTACGCCTGCGATCTCGCCAACGATGGCGCCGCCGCCGTCGCCGCCCACGAGCGCTCGCCCTACGACCTCATTTTGATGGATGTGCAAATGCCCGTGATGGACGGGCTCGAGGCCACGCGCCGCATCCGCGCGCTCACGGGCTCGGCGCACCGCCCCTGGATCATCGCGATCACCGCGGGCGCGTTCGAGGAGGACCGCCTCAACGCCTTGGGCGCCGGCATGAACGATTTTCTCAACAAGCCTCTCAACGCCGATCTGCTTAGGGGATCAATCACACGCGGCTGGCAGGCCGTGCGGTAGAAACCCGGCGGCCACGCCGCGCACTGCATTCCTGCGCTCGCCCAGACCCGATCCGTCCCTAAGTTGCGCCCATGTCCGTGCGATTCGCCCTGATGTTGTTCCTGCCGGCCCTTGGCACCCTTGCGCAGGAGCCGCACCAACCCGCCGCCGCTCCGTCCTCGCCTGCCAATCGCCTCCCGGCCTCGCCCGCCGATCTCGCGGCGGGCGCCGCGCTCTTCCAAGTCCATTGCGCGCTCTGCCACGGGCCGCGCGGCGAGGGCGGCAAGGGCCCCGCCCTCGCCCAACCCTTCCTCCCACGCGCGCCCGATGACGCGGCGCTGCTGCGCGTGATCGCCGGCGGCATTCCGCTCAGCGAGATGCCCGGCTCGCAGTTGCCGGCCCCTGCCATCGCGCAAATCGCGGCGCACGTGCGCGCACTCGGCCGCCTCCCGCCCGAGCGCCTGCCCGGCGACGCGGCCCGCGGCGCGCAGCTCTACGCCGGCAAGGGCGCCTGCGCCACCTGCCACGCGATCCACGGGCGCGGCAGCGCGTTTGGCCCCGACCTCACGGCCATCGGCGCGCGCCGCAGCGCCGCCTACCTGCGCCGCGCGCTGCTCGATCCTGCCGCCGACTTGCCGCAGAGCTCCGTGCCCTACCGCTCCGACGTGAGCCTGCCGGAAAATTTCCTGTTCGTCCGCGCCACCACCCGCGACGGCCGCGCGCTCGCCGGTGCGCGGATCAATGAGGACGCGTTTTCGCTCCAGCTCCGCGAGCCCTCCGGCCGAGTCCACTCGCTCTTCAAGTCCGAGCTCGCCACGCTGCACAAGGACCGCGGCTTCTCCCCGATGCCCGCTTACGGCGAAATTTTCTCCATCCCGGAACTCGACAATCTCGTCGCCTACCTCGCGTCGCTGCGCGGACAAAAATGAAAATGCCTTCGACGTGCCGCCGGTTTTGTAGCCCGCCGCGTGAGCGGCGGGACGGCCCACCCCTGACGCCTCGCCGGTCCCTGCTCTCACGAGCAGGGCTACAAAAATCCGCCACGTTGGGCTTTTTCTTTCTCTCAGCTTTTTCGGGCAAAACCGCCCTCGCCCAAGTCGACGTCCCCTACTCCCGCCTCCTCCGCGCCGCCGACGAGCCGCACAATTGGCTGACCTACTCCGGTGCCTACCACGGCCACCGCCACTCCCCGCTCGCGCAAATCAGCACCGCCAACGTCGCCTCACTGAAGGCCGCGTGGGTTTATCAAGCCCGCGAAGCCGCGGGCAAACTCGAGTGCACGCCGCTGGTGATCGACGGCGTGATCTACATTACGGAACGCCCCAACATCGTCACCGCCCTCGACGGCGGCACCGGCCGCGCCCTCTGGACCTACCGCCGCCCGTTGCCCGCCGACGTCGCCGGGTGCTGCGGCCCCGTGAACCGCGGCCTCGCCGTCCTCGGCGACACGCTCTTCCTCGCGACCTACGACTGCCACCTCGTGGCGCTCGACGCCAACTCCGGCCGCGAGCGCTGGGACATCGTCGTCGCCGACTACAAGACCGGCCACTCCATCACCGGTGCGCCGCTCGCCGTGAAGGACAAGATCGTCGTCGGCATCTCCGGCGGCGAATACGGCATCCGCGGTTTTCTCGATGCCTACGATGCCGCGACCGGCGCGCGCGCGTGGCGCTTCTGGACCGTGCCCGGCCCCGGCGAGCCGGGCCACGAGACGTGGGGCGGCCCGACGGACAGCTGGAAAACCGGCGGCGCGCCCACCTGGGTAACCGGCACCTTCGATCCCAAGCTGAACCTCCTCTACTGGGGCACCGGCAACCCCGGCCCCGATCTCAACGGCGACGATCGTCCGGGCGACAACCTTTACTCGTGCTCGATGCTCGCGCTCGATCCCGACACGGGGAAGCTCCGCTGGCACTACCAGCACACGCCGCACGATCTCCACGACCGCGCGTCAAACCAGATTCCCGTGCTCGTCGACGCCGAGTTTCGGGGCCGCCCGCGCCAGCTCCTCGTGCAAGCCAACCGCAACGCGTTCTACTACGTGCTCGACCGCGTGACCGGCGAATTTCTCCTCGCCGCGCCGTTCGCAAAACAAAACTGGACGCTCGGCCTCGACGTCCGCGGCCGCCCCACGCCGAATCCCGCCACCGCGCCCAGCGCCGCCGGCGCGCACGTGCTCCCCGGCATGGGCGGCGCGACCAACTGGCAGAGCCCCGCCTTCAACCCCGCCACGCAGCTCCTCGCCGTGCTCACCGTCGAAAACAACGGCGAGACCTTCTACAAGGCCGCCACGCCCCACCGCCCCGGCGCGCTCTTCCTCGGCGGCGATTTCCGCAATCCGCCCGGCAACGAACCCACGAGTGCCGTGAAAGCCATCGAGATCACGACCGGGAAGATCCGCTGGGAATTCCCGCTCAACACCGCGTCGATGAGCGGCCTGCTCTCGACCGCCGGCGGCCTGATCCTCGGCGGCAGCCGCGAGGGCTGGTTCTACGCCCTCGACGCCGCGACGGGCGAGCCCCGCTGGCGCTTCAACTGCGGCGGCGCGATCATGGCCGCCCCGATTTCATTTGCCGTCGATGGCCGCCAGCACATCGCGATCTGCGCGGCATCGACGGTGTTTGTGTTTTCGCCGTAGGGCCGGGGCCCCGCGCTACTCGAGCTCCGCCCAGCGGGCAAAGGCCTTGGCCAGCTCGGCCTCGATCTCGTGCAGGCGCTCGGTCGCGTGCGTGACCTCCACCGGTGATTTCTTGAAGAAGAGCGGATCGGCCAGCTTGGTCGTGAGGATCGACTGCTCGGCCTCCAGCTTCTCGATGGCCTTTGGCAGGGCCTCGAGTTCCGCGCGCTCCTTGTTCGAGAGCTTCCGCGTTTTCTGCGCCGGTGCGGCGGCGGCGGGCCCCCGGGCCTCGCGCTTCGCCTTTTCGCTCGCGGCGGCTGCCGCCGCGGCCTTCGCGGCCTTTTCCTTCTGCCAGTCGTCGTAGCCGCCGACATACTCGCTCACGCGGCCCTCGCCCTCGAAAACCAGGAGGCTCGTGCAGACCTCGTTGAGGAAAGAGCGGTCATGGCTCACGAGCAGCACGGTGCCGCCGAACTCGACCAACAGATCCTCGAGCAGCTCGAGCGTCTCGGCGTCGAGGTCGTTGGTGGGCTCGTCGAGCACGAGCACGTTGCACGGCTTGGTGAAGAGCCGCGCGAGCAGCAGGCGGTTACGCTCGCCGCCGGAGAGCGCCTTGATCGGCGTGCGGGCGCGGGCGGGCTCGAAGAGGAAATCCTCGAGGTAGGAAATCACGTGCCGGTTGCGGCCGTTGATCGTGACGGTGGCGTTGCCGTCAGCCACGGCATCCTGCACGCGCATCGTCTCGTCGAGCTGCGCGCGGAGCTGGTCGAAGTAGACGATCTCCAGCCTCGTCCCGTGCTCGACGGTGCCCGCCTGCGGCGCGAGCTGGCCGAGGAGGAGGCGGAGGAGCGTGGTCTTGCCGGCGCCGTTGGGGCCGACGATGCCGATCTTGTCGCCGCGCTCGATGCGCACGTCGAGGCCGCGGATGATCGGGCGCTCGGCGTAGGAAAATCCCACGCCCTCGCAGGTGATGACCTTGAAGCCCGTGCGATCCGCCTCCTGCGCGGTGAGCTTCGCCGTGCCGGTGCGATCGCGGCGCGCGGCGCGCTCGGCGCGCATCTTCTCGAGCGCGTGGATTCGGTTCTGCGCGCGCGAGCGCTGCGCCTTCACGCCGCGGCGGATCCACTCCTCCTCCTGCGCGAGCTTCTTGTCGAACAGCGCGCGCTGCACCTCCTCGGCCTCCAGCACGGCCTGCTTGCGCTGGAGAAACGTGTCGTAGTCGCACGCCCAGCCAATGAGCCGGCCGCGGTCCACCTCGACGATGCGCGTCGAGAGCTTGCGCAGGAACGCGCGGTCGTGCGTCACGAAGAGCAGCGCCCCGCCCCACTCCAGCAGGAATTGCTCCAGCCACTGGATCGACTCGAGATCGAGATGGTTGGTCGGCTCGTCGAGCAGCAGCAGCTGCGGCTCCGCGACGAGTCCCTGCGCGAGCAGGACGCGGCGCTTTTGCCCGGCCGAGAGGCTCGCGAACTCTGCCGCCGCGGGCAGGCCCATCTGCTCGATCAGCCGCTCGACGCGGTCGTGGCGCTCCCAGTCGTTGTGCTCCTCGTAGCTGCCGCCCTCGCCCTCGACCACCTGCTGCACCGTGCCCGTGAGGCCGGCCGGAACGTCCTGCCGCAGCGTGGCGATCACGGCGTCGGGCGGGGAGCGGAAAACCTTGCCGTCGTCTGGCTTCAGCTCGCCGGCGATGACTTTCATCAACGTGGACTTGCCCGCGCCGTTGCGCCCGACGAGGCAGACGCGCTCACCGCGGTCGATCTGGAGATTGACGCGATCGAGCAGCGGCGCGCCGCCGAAGCTCAGGCTGACATCGAGAAGACTGACGAGGGCCATGTGAACCGATCAGCCTCGCGGCCGGGCCCGCCGGGCGCAAGGGCGGCGTTTGGGCGGCTACGGGCGCACCGTCTCGACAAACTCCAGCCGGCCGCCGCGCACCGCGATGATGGCGGCGTCCTTGTCCGCGTCGCGCCGGGCATTGATCGTGGTGCGGCCGGTGACCCCGGGAAAATCCTTCGTGGCCGCCAGCGCGGCGCGGAGCGCGCCCTTCTCCGTCGAGCCGGCCCGCGCGATCGCGTCCGCGGCGAGGCGCACAGCGTCGTAGGTGAGGGCGGAGAGGCCGTTGGGCGTGGCGCCGTGGCGCGCGCGGAAGGCGGTGACAAAGCGCCGCGACTCGGGCGCGGAATTCGCGTCGGAAAAGTGCGACGAGTAATAGGCGCCCTCCAGCGCCGGGCCGCCAATCTCGAGGAGCTGCGGAGCCTCGAAGCCATCGCCCCCGAGGAGCGCGGCCGTGACGCCAAGCTGCCGGGCCTGCTGCGCGACGAGGCCGGCCGCGACGTAGTAGCCGGGCAGGAAGATCGCCTCCGGACGCGCCGCGCGAATCGCCGTGAGCTGCGCGCGGAAATCCGTGTCGGCGCCCGCGTAGCGTTGCGTGGCCACAATCTCCCCGCCGAGCGCGGTGAAGGTCCGCGCAAAATAATCCGCGAGCCCCACCGAGTAGGGCGAGCCGTTCTCGATGAGGAGCGCCGCGCGCTTCAGCCCCAGCCGCCGGCGGGCAAAGGTAGCGAGCACCTCACCTTGGAACGGATCGATGAAACAGACACGGAAGATGGCTTCGCCGACCTCGGTGACTTTCGGGCTCGTCGAGGCCGGGGTGATGAGCGGCACGCCCGCCGCCTGCGCGACGGGCGCGGCCTCGAGCGTGCGCCCCGAGGAGCACTCTCCGATCAGCGCCGCCACGCGGTCGCGCGCGATCAACTTCTTGGCGGCCGTCGCGGACTCGCCGGCCTGCGAGCGGTTATCCTCGACGACAAGCTCCAGCGGCCGGCCCAGCACGCCACCCGCGGCATTGAGCTCGTCGATCGCGAGCCGCGCGCCGCGCAACGAAGCCTCGCCAAAGGAGGCGTCGCGCCCGGTGATCGACATGAAGAAGCCGAGGCGCACGGGCTCGGCGCCGCGCAGCGCACAGCACGCGAGCAGGATCAGAAACAAGCGGATTTTCATGCTGCGGAAGGTGCGGCGAGCGCGCGCACGACGACGCCGGCCGCGACAAAGCCAAACGCGCCCGTGACAAACGCGGCCGTGCCAAAGCCCGTCGCGCAGTCGAGCGTGAGCGTGGCGCCCGGCTCCGGCTCGGCCGCGCACGTGCCGTCGGCCCAGGGGAAGATTGGCGCCTCGGTTGACCAGACCGCCGCCACGCCCAGGCGCGTGATGCCTCGGTGCGCGCCGGCGGAGAACCCGTGATCGCGGCGGAGTTTTTTCCGCACTTGCCGCAGCAGCTCGTCGCCCGCTTCGCCGATGTCGCCCGCAAGGATCCTCGCCGGATCGCGGCGCCCGCCCGCCGCGCCGACGGTGAGCACCGGCAAGCCGCGCGCGCGGCAGCCGGCGATGAGCAGCGCCTTGTGCGACATGCGATCGACTGCATCGACGACGTAGTCGAAGCGCGGGGCGAGGAGGCGCGCCGCGGTCGCCGCGGTGAAGAATTCGGTGACGGCCTCGACACGGCACTCCGGGTTGATGAGCCGCACGCGCTCCGCGAGCACGGCGACCTTGGGCCGCCCGATCGCGCCGTCGAGGGCGGGGAGCTGGCGGTTGACGTTGGTCACGCACACGTCGTCGAGATCGATGAGTGTGAGCGCGCCCACGCCGCTGCGCGCGAGCGCCTCGACAACCCACGACCCCACGCCGCCGACACCGACGACGCACACGTGCGCAGACGAGAGGCGCACGAGCGCCTCGCGCCCATAGAGCCGCGCCACGCCCCCGAAGCGCTCGGCATAGCCGTCGCTCACTGGGCTCGACGTCACCGGCTCGATTGCAGCGCTCATTGCCGAGCAACGCTAAGCCTGCGGCCGTGGCGCGCAAGCCCGGCACCCGTCCCCCACTCCATCGCGACAGGCTACTTCTTCGCCGGCTCCGTCAGGCGCTTCACGGTGCCCTCGAATTGATTCACGGGCAGGTTGATCGTCAGGTTGAGGCCCTGCATCGTCGCCTGCAGCATCCCCTTCTGGTCGAAGATGAGCAGGGCGGGCACGCCGGTGATGTTGAGCTTGGGGGCAAAGGCGTTCTTCGCGCCCTTGCCGTCGAAGTGCACGGGGCCCTTGAAGCCCTTCTCCTTGATGGCGGCGAGGACCTTGTCCTTGTCCTCCGCCTTGTCGAAGCTGACGGTCACGAGCTCGACGCCCTTGCGGCGGTAGTCCGACGCGATGCGCAGCAGGTTGTCGAAATTCCCGACCGAGCCGCGGTTCGTGGCCTGCCAGAAATAAAGCGCGACCACCTTGCCCCGGAGCTGCGCGAAATCGACCTCCTTGCCGTCGAGGGCGGTGAACTTGAGGTCGTAGGGCGCCTTGCGCGCCTGGAGGATGTTGAGCTCGGTCTGCGCCATGCCGGCCACGCCCTTGTCGGCGTGCTTGAGCATCCGACTCAGGTGCTCCTCGACCTTCGCGTAAGGCGGCTGGTTGAGCGCAAAGAGCAGGTGGACGTAGGAGCGCTCGCGCTCCGTGAGGAAACGGCCGGTCTGCGGCACCGTCGTCATTTCGTCGAGCTTCTCGCGCAGCGCGGCAACCAGCGGGCCGGTCGGGCCCGCGCGCAGCTCGGCATCCGCCGCGGCGGCCTCGACCGCGTGGAGCGCGGCGGTCACGGGATCGGTCACGCCGTCCTTGAACCGCTCATTGGTGACGGCGAGGCGGAGGTTGGAGAGATACGAGGTGCGCAGCGCAGCCTGCTTGGAGTCGATGTTGTTGTTCCCGTAGAAGGCGATCTCGCGCACGGCATCATTGATGCGGCCGTGGGTGGGATTCTTTGTGATGTAGGCGATGCCGGCGTCGATGACCTTGGCGAAGCGCGCCTGATCCTTGGCGCCGGGCTCGCGGCGGACCTTGTCGAAATTTTCCCAGGCAAGGTCGGCTGGCGTCTTCGGCGGCGGGGCTTTCTTGGGATCGCCGCCCTTGGGGGCCTCCGCGGCAAAGGCCGCGACCGAGAAGGCGCAAAATACGGACGTGAGAAGGATGCGTGTGCTCATGTGGGATGGGGCGGTGAGGTTTTCAAAAACGAGCGTATCGCTACCGCCCGCCTTGGCGGGCCGCAAGGCTAACCGGCCGGTTTTCTTGGTTCACCCGCACTGCGAATCGCCACTTTCGCGCCATCCTCATCGTCCATGTCCACGTCCACGAGCGGCCCGAGTGCGTCGAGGCCTTCAAAACCACCATTCTCACCAACGCCCGAGCAGCTTGCGTGAACCCGGCATCACGCGCCTCGATGTGGCACAGCTGGCTGACAATTCGACGCGCCTCGTGCCCATCGGGGCCTACTGCGACGCCGCTGCACCCATTGCACACAAGGTAACCTATCACTACGCCACGTGGCGCGATACGGTCGCGCCCATAACGGCGACGCCGCACTCCATCGTGGAGCGCGCCATCGTGTTCCCTGCCGACGCCGAGTGGCGATGGGCTTCGGATTCACCAGCTCCGGCGATCCGCTCGACTTCCTTGCAGTAGTCGGCCGCGGCCAGCCGCTGGCGCACGCCGCGCCGTGCCTCGCGATCCCCACGACCGGCTGCACCGCCTCCGAGGTCACGCACAACCCCGTTCTCGCTTCGCCCCTGCATCGCGCCAACGTCAGCCTGCGACCCAGCTTGACGCTCCCGCGCGTCGCGCTCGTCGATCCCGAGCTCACATTAGATTTGCCGCCTCCGATCACCGCGGCTACGGGCCCCGACGCGCTCACGCAGCTAATCGAACCATACCTGTCGCATCCCGCGCTCGCTGAGTCGCTCGGTCGAGCACGGCCGCGACCCGAAAGGGCACGAGGACGGGGCGCTGGCGAGTCTACACGGCGGCCTCACACTTGCCAACTCGGGCCTCGGCGCCGTGCGCGCGCTCGCCGGCCCGATCGGCGGCACGTCTCCCGCCCCGCACGGAACCGTCTGCGCCGCACTCCCATCGCACGTGTTGGAAACAAATTTCCCTGCACTCAGCCCGCGTGTGCCGGGATCGTGCGCCCTCCGTCGCTCTGCCGAGATCGCGCGACTCGTAAACGGCGCGCCGCACACCGGAGCCAGCGATTTGTTTCCGTGGTTGCGCGAACTCGTCGCGGCACTTCGCATCCCGCCGTTACGCTCCTACGGCAACACTTCCGCTGACGTGCCCGCGATTGCCGCCGCCGTTGAGAAAGCAACTAGCATGAAAGCAAACCCCGATGCGCTCGGCGACAACGCTACACCGCCGCAGTCACCGCGGCGTTGTTAGTGTTGTCGCCGAGCACCCGCTCCACCGCCGCAATCGCCGTCCGCGCGCGCTCCGGCCAGTCGCCGCGGATCTCCACGAACGGCAGCCCGCGGGAAGCCAGCGCGGCGCGCCAGAGATCGCGCGCCCGCGCGCGGCCCGCCCCATCGGGGAA